>DATEMW010000537.1:0-10738 GCA_035275385.1 Candidatus Methylomirabilota bacterium
GTCATGCCGCCGTCGCCGGGCTCGCGCAGTAGCCAGGCGCCGGCCGCGTCGGCGAAGGTGAGGCGCAGCGGGCTCGTATCGACTTCGAGCCGCAGATCGCGCGTCGACACGCGGACCGGCTCGCCGTCGGCGACGTCGAACGGCGTCGGGGCCCACGCGCGTGGGCCGACGAACGACACCTCGTCGGCGCCGGATGCGGTGGCGCTCGCGCCAAACGACACGCGGACGATCCGCGGGCTGCAGATCGTGACGGTCACCGGCCCGGCATCGCCGGCGAACGAAAGACTGGCGTCCCGGCGCTGGAAGCGCCCCGCGCTGGTCACCGGGGCACGCCGGACGAGCGCGACGGTATGCCGGATGGGTGCGACCACGAGCGGCGAGCGGGTAGATCGCGGAGCGAGCGCCGTGGCATCTGGCGCTTCTCTAGCAGGCCGGTCGCCGCGACGTCAAGCGCCTCGGTGGCCGCTCAGCCCCAGATCGACTTGAGCTGGGCGACGGAATCGTCGGAGAGATCGAGCGGAGGCAACGAGGTGCCGCCCGCCGTGAGCTTGTCGCCCGCGGGGCGATCGCCGGGCAACTTGCTGAAGGTCTGCGCCATCAGGTGCGAGTTGTGCGGCGCGTGCCCGAGCGCGTGCACGAACTCGTGCGCCGCGATCACCTCGGCGTAGCCGGTGCCGGCGTCGCGCACGCCCTGCGGCGTGTTGATCGAGAGCTTCACCGGCAGGCGCACCTCGGCGCGCACCAGCTGGCCCGCGTCGTTCGTCTCGGCGCTGGTCTTGCCGTGCACGAGGGTCCCGAGAATCGAGGCATCGGTCTTCACGTTGATCGTCGGGCCGGCGCCGTCGATCGCCAGCGTCACCTCGATGCGCTTGCGCCTGAAGAGCACGTTGAGATCGTGCACCGCCTGTTTGCAAGCCGTGGTCCACTGCGAGCCGATGCTCCCGAGCTTCACGCCGACCGACGCCATGATGCACCTCCACGGACTCGACTGGTCCAGCAGAGCGAGCGTACTCGCTCCCGCAAGTCACGGCCACAGGAGCTCTCGCAACGCGCCTTGTGTCAGCGGCATGCGATCGACGCGCACACGCGAGCCGCCCAGCGCGTCCTCGACGGCGGAGGCGACGACCGCGGCGACCGGAAGCGTGCCGGACTCGCCGACGCCCTTGGCGCCGAGCGGATTCAGCGGCGACGGCGTCTCCAGGTGGTCGATCTCGAGTGCTGGCACGTCGTCACTCCGCGGCAGCGCGTAGTCCATGAAGCTCGCGGCGAGCGGCTGGCCGGCCGCGTCGTAGCGGATCTCCTCGTAGAGCGCGCTGCCGATGCCGAGCGCCACCGCACCGTGGATCTGGCCTTCGACGATCGTCGGATTGATGAGCCGGCCGCTGTCGTGGCTCACCCAGTAGCCGAGCACGCGCACGCGCGCCGCCTCCGTGTCCACCTCGACCAGCGCGACGTGGGCGCCGCTCGAGTAGGCGATGTCCGGCGGCTGAAAGAAGTGCGTCGCCTCGAGCCCCGGCGCGACGCCCTGCGCCGCCGACGCCATCGCCGCGACGGATGCCAGACGTCCGAGCTCGATGCGCCGCTCCGGCCGGGCCCGCTCGGCGAAGACCTTGCCGTGCTGCTGGATCTCGTCCTCCGCGACGCCGAGGGTGTGGGCGGCGAGGCGCACCGCCTTGGCGTGAAGCTCCCGCGCGGCGAGCGCGACGGCGCTGCCGCCCACGACCGCGGCCCGGCTGGCGAACGTGCCGATGCCCTGGCCGATACCGAGCGTGTCGCCGCCGACGATCGACACGTCGTCGGGCGTGACGCCGAGCTCGCCCGCAGCAACCTGGGCGAGCGTGGTCTCGAGCCCCTGCCCCTGCGATGGCACGCCCGTGAAGACGGTGATTCGCCCGGCCGCGTCGGCGCGCACGGTCGCGCCCTCGAACGGACCGACGCCGGTCAGCTCCACGTAGCATGCGATGCCGACGCCGAGCGCCCGGCCTTGCTCGCGGGCGCGCAGACACTCCTTCTCGAGTCGCTCGTAGTCCGCCATCTCGAGCGCGTGACGGAGCACCGCCGGGTAGTCGCCGCTGTCGTAGACGACGTTGCCCGACCCGCGATAGTTCGGCAGCCCGACGTCGTGGGGCATATCGCCGGGCTGGACCAGGTTGGTGAAGCGCACCGCGGCGCGGTCGCGGCCGGTCTCGCGAGCGATCAGGTCCATCACCCGCTCGACGACGAACACGGCCTGCGGCTGCCCGGCGCCGCGATACGGCGTCACCGGCACGCGATTGGTGTAGACGCTGTCGAACGTGACGTGCACGTTCGGGATGCGGTACGGGCCGGCGAGCATCGAGGCCGTGAGGAGCGGCACCACGAGGCCGCGCGGTGTGTAGGCGCCCGTGTCGTGCACGAAGTGGTCGCGCAGCGCGAGCAGATGGCCCTCGTCGTCGAAGCCGACCTCGACGGTGTGGACCTGGGTGCGCTCCTGGGTCGCCGTCAGCATGTGCTCCAGCCGATCCTCGAGCCACCGCACCGGCCGGCCGAGCCGCAGTGCCAGCAGCGGAATCAGCACGTCCTCCGGATACACGATCAGCTTGGCGCCGAAGCCGCCGCCGACGTCGGGCGCCAGCACGCGCACGCGATGGGGCGGAAGCCCGAGCAGATCGCAGATGAACTGTCGCACCTGATGCGGAACCTGCGACGACGCCCACACGGTGAGGAGCCCGGCCATCGCGTTGTACTCGGCCACGAGCCCTCGCGTCTCCATCGGCTGGCCGCCGGCACGTCCGATGCTGAGACTCACGCTGGCCCGGCGGGGCGCCGCAGCGAGCGCGGCCGCGACGTCGCCGCGCGAGAGGCTCACGCGGCCGGCCAGGTTGTCGGGCACGTCGTCGTGCACGCGCGCGGGCCCCGGCGCCGTCGGCTCCTGGACCGATGGCAGCGGCTCCCACGCGACGTCGACCAGCGCGCGCGCATCCTCGGCGGCGTAGCGGCTCTCGGCGACCACGACCGCGACCGCCTCACCGACGAATCGCGCGCGGTCGCCCGCCAGTAACGAGAAATTCTTCCCGGAGAGCGCTGCGTGCGGCGGCACGATCGGCAGCGACCGCGCGGCCTCACCCAGGTCTCGAAAGGTCAAGACGCCGACCACGCCGGGAGCCTTCAGCGCGCGGGAGGCGTCGATCGCGACGATGCGGGCGTGCGCGTGCGGGCTGCGGACGATCGTGGCGTGCAGCATGCCGGGCAGCGCGATGTCGCCGACGTAGCGCCCGCGGCCCTGCACCAGACGCGGATCCTCCTTGCGGAGGAGCCGGTCGCCGATGAACTTCACCGGATCGCTAGACCTTGCCCAGGCGCGGGTGGTCGAACATCGGGATGTTCACGCCCCACGGCGCCATCCGCTTGCGGATCTTTCGCAAGAACTCGGGAAAGACGCGCATCTCGTCCTCAGGCGTGTTGCCGCCGAGGCCCGCTTCGCACGAGATGCGATCGGCGTCGATCTCGGCGGGCGTGGCGCTGCCGCCCTCGATCGCGAGCCAGAGGTTGCGATAGCCGCGGAACTCGACGTTCTCGATCATCGTGGTGACGGCAGCCTCGATGTTGCGTACGGTCTCGGGTGTGAAGGACGGCGCCCACGCGTCCAGGCACTGCCAGCCGAACGCGATGTGGCGCACCTCGTCTCGAAGGATCAGCTCCATCAGCCGGCGCACGGCCGGGTTCGTCGCCTTGTGCACGGTGGCCTTGAACACGTCGATGAGGATCTCTTCCGCCGCGCACACGAGGCTCGCGAAGATGCCTTCGAGCGAGGTCTCGGGATCGAACGCCATCCGGCGCACGCCGTGCGTGCCGACGGCGCCGGCCGTCGGCGGGTTCTGCGGCTGGGGAAAGTAGCGGCCCAGGCGCTCGGCCATGAGCCACGAGGCCTCGGCGTGGCGCCCCTCCTCCATCGTGCGCATCGTGAAGAAGAACTGCAGATCGGGCAGCTGCCGCTCGAGGCAGAAGCGCAGGAGCAGCGCCGGGCTCTCGGAGATCGCGCCGTACTCGCCCCACGTGCGACGGCTCCAGTACATCTGCGCCGCCAGGAGCTGCTCGGCGGGGTAGCGCTCAGGGTGCAGCTCCTCCCAGGGGATGTCCGTCTGCGGATCCCACTCGAGCGTCTTGGCCCGGCGCCACAGATCCCACACGTCGGGCATCGCGGAGGCGAGCGGAAGCGGATAGCGGCTCTCGAGCACGTACGCTCCGGTGCGCTCCTTGTCGATCAGCATGACGGATCCCTCTCTCTCGTGATGACGCTAGACCGCACCGAGCTCGGCGTGCTGCACGCGCCGCAGATCCAGCTTCCAGGCGGCAAGCCGCTCGCGCACCTGGGCGATCGTGGCGCGCAGGACGGAGCGCTCCTGCACGGCGCTCGAGGCGCCGAGCCCCGCGCGCGCTGTCTCGGCTTCGGCGCTGAGCCAGGGCTCGCGGCTCTTCTCGGGCAGGAGCCATGTATTCCGGTAGCCCGCGAGAATGACGTTGGCGAGCATATCGCTGACGGCGGCGGCGACCGCCTCGCGGCCGCGCGCGTCGAGCGACGGCAGCCGGCTTCCGAGAAACGCCCACGCGAACGCCACGTGGCGCGCGCGGTCACCCGCGATCAGCCGAAGCGCCGCTCGCACGATCTCGTCTTTCGCCTGCTGCATGTGGCTCAGGTACAGGTTGAGATCGAGCTGATCGTCGAGCGCCCCGAGAGCGGCAACATAGGCTTCGACCGGCAGGTCGCCGTCGAGCGCCGCCTGCCCGAACGCGTGATTGCTGACCCGCGCCAGCCCCGGCTCGCCGGGATCGGTCGCGTAGCCGCCGAAGCGCTCGGCCAGCATGTGGCAGGCCTCGAGGTGCTTGGCTTCCTCGGCCGGCCGGAACGAGAGGAACAGCTTCGCGTCCATGCCGAGCGAGCCGGACTCCAGGCAGAAGCGGATCAGCAGCGCCGTGCTCTCCGTGAGCCCGGGATAGACGCTCCACGCCCGGCGGCTCCACGTACGGCTCGCCGCCTCGCGGGTGGGCTTGTCGTAGCGGGAAGGATCGAGCCGGTCCCACGCGATGTCGGTCTCCGGGTTCCAGTGCAGGCCCTTGGCCTGGCTGTAGAGCTCGCGGAGCACGGGCACTTCCGGCGCGAACTCGAGCGGAAACCGGCGCTCGACGAAGCGCTTCTCCTGCGCCTGGTACGCGCGGAGCAGCCGGGCCGCGTGCTCTCGATCGTCGCTCATCGCCGGTAGTCTACGTCATGGCTCGCGGAGCTGCTTCTCCAGCTCCGCGCGCGCCCGCGCGTGCTCTTCGAGGACCTTGTTGATCCGCCCGATCTCTTCCTGATAGCGCGTCAGGAAGCGGCGATCGCGCGCGTCCAGAAAATCCAGGAAGGCGATCGAGGTCTTCGCGTACTGGCGCTGCGCGTCCTGCAGCTGGCGGACCACGAGCGGCCGCAGCTCCGGTCCGGCCGCGGCGTACTGCTGCTGAGCTTTCTGGAGCGCCGCCATCGCCTGGCGTCGCGCGTCGCGAAGCGCGACGTATCGCTCCGCGCTCGCAGGATCCTCGCGCCGGAGCGCCTCGACGAATCCGCGCTCGCGGTCGTCGTCGGGGTCAGTCGCGGGTGATTGCGCAAGAACGGCCGGCACACTTGCCGACAGGATGGCGACCAGAGCGAGTCCGAGTAGGAATGCGCGGCCCAGCGTCACGATGCTGCCCTCTAGCTGATCCCGCGCTAGCCGAGCGCGTGCTCGACCGCCGCGCAGAGACCGGTGGCGACCGGGCAGTCGCGTTCGCCCCACGTGCGTCCCGGGTCGAACAGGACGCCCCGGAGGCCTGCCTGACGCGAGCCGACCACGTCGACGAAGTAGGAGTCGCCGACGTAGACCGTTTCTTCCGCCGCCGTGCCGGCGGCCTGCAGGCCGAGCTCGAAGATGCGCGGGTCGGGCTTCGAGATCCCGACCACGCTCGAGTCGATGACGAAGTCGAGCTGCGGCGCCAGCCCCGCGATCTCGAGTGCGCGCTTCACCGAGCCGTTGGAGTTCGAGATGACGCCGACGACCAGCCCCGCCTCGCGCACGCGCTGCAGGGCCTTCGCGGCTTCGCCGTCCGCCTGGTGGCAGAGACCGATCGGCACGTTGAAGCCGCGCCGCCACTCGGCGATCGCGGCGCGCTCCGCATCGTCCGCGATCCCGAGATACTCCACCAGGTACCGGACGTACCGTCCCGCGCCGGTGCGCTCGCGGGAAGCCTGCGCCGCCCTCTCGGTGTCCAGGCGCATGCGCGCGCGTCGCTCGGCTTCCGTCACCGCCGTCTGGCCGAGATCGTGGCCACGCCACGCCAGAAACGCGGTGAGCCGCGCGTAGTCCATCTCGAGCAAGGTGTGGCCCGCGTCGAACACGATGGCGCGAGCGGTCGGCCGAGGCGTCATGCCGAAAGAGTTTACCGCACGGGCGCCGCCGCTCCGGCGGTGCCGACGTCGAGATCGACGCGCTGATCTGGTTCACCGGTCGCCGAGAATCGATAGATTGCGTCGTCGCCGGCGACCGCGTAGAGGACACCAGGGTGGGACTGGGTGCCGGCCGCCAGCCCTGTGAAGTTCCGTGCGCCGGTCGAGGATCCCTCGAGAACGGCCCGGCTGGTCGCCGGGAAGCGCGAGCGGGCGGGCACATCAGGCTCACGCGTCGAGTACGACAGACGAACGACGCCGTGATCACGCAGCGAGACGTACATTGCAAGCCCGCTTTCCGCACAGGCGATGATCTCGCTGCCGAGGGGAACCGCCTCGGCCTTGATCGGACCGGCCCACCGTTCGCCCTGCTCCAGCCTGTCCCAGGAGAGGCGGAAGAAAGCGCGGCCCTGGGCCGTTCGAGCGGCGATGGCTATCGAATCGCCAAACGGCGTTTGGGCGAGACACTCGATCGACGACTGGCCCTCGGCCACGACGTCGGCGGCTGACCGACGCGCTCCTTCGGACAGGAGCATCTTGAGACGTGACTTGGCGCTCGGATCGTACTGTTCTGTGACTTTGTACTGGGTGATCGCCGAGCCATCCGCTTCAAGGACGATCCACCGGAAGTAGTGCGCGACGACCGCGCGAACTCCACCGCGGATCGCCACGCGAGTCCACCCTTGCTCGACCAGCCCGTTCAGGGGAGCGGCAAAATCCAATTCTGCGGGGTAGTAGAGCGAGGAATCCTTCTCGAGCAGCGGCACGGCAAGCCGGGTCGAGGCGCCGACGAGTGAAAACCCAGGAGCTGGCAACGGGACGGAGATCGGTTCCCCGCGCTCCGTGAAGCCCCGAACGGTACCGGTTCGACGATCTCGCGCCAGCACCAGCGGGCGGGGGCGAGCGCGGCCGTCCCGCAGCAGGTCGACGACGACGATCTGATCGAATATCGCGCCGGGCTGGCGAACGAACACGCCCACCCTGTCGAGCGGCCTCGCTCGGGCCGACGCGAGCCTGGCGATCGCCTCCTCCCACGCGGGCCCCGGGAGCGGATCGGCCCAGGCCTCGGGGAAACGGAGGCGTCCAGGGGCGGTCATCAACTCGAAACTCTCGATCTCCGATCGAGCCTCCAGAGCGTATCGCACGCGCTCCAGCGCCACAGGCTGCTTCAGCAGACGGAAGTCGTCGCCGGTATCCACCTTCAGCCACGGATCGTCCTGACTGAAGGACTCCGCGACATAGCCCGGCGCGAGAATACGCAGCGTACGACTCCAGCCAGTGCTGAGACAGGGCGCGGTCGTCGCGGTGCGGCCGCGCCCGACCGAGAATCGCCCCGCGGCGTCGGTACGCACCTCCGCGGGAGGCAGCCGTCGGCTGTAGGCGTGAAACGACCCGCAGCGCGCGGTTCTCCACAGTGAGGCGACCGCGCCTTCGATGGGCTGACCCGTCTCGCGATCGACGACGCGGCCGGATACGCCGACGACGGAGATGAGACCGCAGGCGGGAAGAAGGGCGAGCGCCGTGAGCACGGTCGCCGGGCCCAGCAGAGCTCGCGCACTGCACCGGACCACGAATCGATCATAGCCCGTATGTTCTTCGGTCCCCTACTGTTGTAGGGTCGCGACGTCATGCCCTCGGCACCGCTCAGGATCGCCGTCATCGGCGCCGGACTCGGCGGGCTCACCGCCGCCGTGGCGCTGCACCGGGCCGGCTTCGACGTCCGCGTGTACGAGCAGGCGCCCGAGCTGACCGAGGTCGGCGGCGGCATCAACATGGGGCCGAACGCGGCGCGCGTCCTCTATCGCCTGGGGCTCGGTGACCGGCTCGACCGTGAGGCGGTGCGGCCGCTCAGCACGCACCAGCGCCGGTGGCAGGACGGGCGCACCTTGCAGCACGCGCCCCTCAACCCGCGCTGCGAACAGCTCTACGGCGCGCCGCATCTCACCGTGCACCGCGCCGATCTGCTCGCGATCATCGCCTCGGGGTTCCCCGCCGACCGCGTTCATCTCGGTCACCGGCTGGTCGGCCTCGAGGACGCGGGCGATCACGTCGTGGCCTGGTTCGAGAGCGGCGCGCGCATCACGGCCGACGTCCTCGTCGGCGCCGACGGGATCAACTCGACCGTGCGCGCCGTGCTGCTCGGCGAAGAGGCGCCGCGCTTCGCCGGCTGCGTCGCCTATCGCGGCCTGGTCCCGTCCGAGCGCCTTGCGGGCCTCGATCTCGAGATCGGCTCGCAGTCGTGGGTCGGGCCCGGCGGCCACTTCGTGCACTACTTCGTCTCGCGCGCGCGTCTCTTGAATTTCGTCGGGTGGACCGAGCACGACACGTGGAATCGCGAGGACTGGACCGATCGCGCGACGATCACCCGCGCGCTCGCCGCCTTCGAGGGCTGGCATCCGCAGATCCGGCGCATCATCGCCGCCGCCGACACCTGCTTCATCTGGGCCTTGTTCGACCGCGAGCCGCTGTCGCGCTGGTCGGTCGGCCGCATCACCCTGCTCGGCGACGCGTGCCATCCGATGTACCCGTTCATGGGTCAGGGCGCGGCGCAGGCGATCGAGGACGGCGCGACCCTCGCGGCGTGCCTCGCGGCCGACGGCGTCGCCGATCCAGCCAAGACCCTCGCGCGGTACGAGGCGCTGCGCCGGCCGCGCGTCACGCGCTTGCAAGAGATGTCGCGCGCGAACAAGACGCGCTTCCATCTTCCCGACGGCCCGGCGCAGGAAGCGCGCGACGCCGAGTGGGCGCGGGCGGGCGATCGCTCGCCGGAGGCTTTGCGCTGGCTCTTCGAGTTCGACGCGACACTCTGCGGGGCGCTCCCGGCGCGCTCGTGAGAGCGTTTTGGCCGCACTCATGAGCCGGCCGCCACGCCGAACGCGAGCGCTGGCCCTGCTCGTCGGCGTGCTCTGCGGGATCTTCTGGTGGGCGGTCTCGTGGGCGTTCGGCGCCAAGGCTTACGGGATCTGGGGCAGCTACGCCGCGACCGGGCTCATCGCCGGCATCGTCACCGGCGTCGTGATCACCGCGGTCTCGACGCCGATGTATCGACGGCCCTCGCCTCGAGGTCTCTCCTGGTACTCGCCACTCAGCGTCTACGTCGCGATCGCGATCTACGAGCTCGTCGTCTTCGCGCTGCGGTACCTCATCGGCGACTTCGCCGCGGGCCAGAAACGCTGGGCCGTGGGGCTGCAGTCGATCCTCGGGATGTGGTGGGGCGTCACCGTGCTGGTGCCGCTGGCACTCACCGTCCAGATCCTCGCGTACCTGAGTCATCGAGTGCTGCGGCGAATTCTGACGTCGAGCTGACGGGGCATTTCTTCAAAGTCTCGCCGCGACGTGCTACAGTCGCAGCGCTGCGTTCGGGAGCGAGCCAGCCCGGGGAAATCGCCAAAGCACCCCTGCCGACGATGCCACCTCTCCCGGGCCGGCCAACGGGAGGAAAGCGCAAGCTCGGTGGATCTCGAAATCCTGATCGAGAACGTGCTGAACGCGGTCACCGCGGGCGTCACGATCGGCTGCATCTACGGTCTGATGTGCATCGGCCTCGGGCTCATCTTCGGCATCATGCGCATCGTCAACTTCGCCCAGGGCGAGCTCTTGATGCTCGGCATGTTCGCGAGCTTCTACCTGGTCTCGGGCGGCAAGGTGCTGTCCTTCCTCGGCCCGTACTGGGGACCGTTCATCGGCGCGCTCTGCGCGGCGCCGCTGGTCTTCGCGGGCGGCGCGCTCCTGCACAAGTTCCTGATCTCGCGCGTGTCCGGTCTGCGTACCGCGGGCTCGCTCGACGAGGGCCACTTCGGTCAGCTGATCGTCACGCTCGGCATCTCGCTGATCCTCCAGAACGGCGGACAGATCGTGTTCGGCTCCACGCCCGTCGCGGTTCGCACGCCGCTCTCCGCCGAGGCTTACCTGGTCGGGCCCATCTACGGCGGCGCGACCGTGTTCCTGAACAAGGCCAAGGTGATCGCGTTCGCCGTCGCGATCCTGGTCGCGATCGTCCTCTACCTGACCCTCGAGTACACGCGGCTGGGCAAGGCGCTGCGGGCCGCCGCTGACAACCCGACGGCCGCGACGTACATGGGCATCGAGGTCGACTCGGCCTATCGCATCGCCTTCGGCCTCGGCGCCGGGATCACCGCTGTTGCCGGCGGGCTGATGGCGACCTACATCTCGTTCGGGCCGTTCGTCGGCTTCGACTACGTCATCATCATGTACTCGGGCGTCGTGCTCGGCGGCATGGGCAGCATCCTCGGCGCGTTCTGGGGCGGGCTGACGGTCGGCTTCGTGCAGCAGTTCTCGGCG
>DATEMW010000538.1:0-4560 GCA_035275385.1 Candidatus Methylomirabilota bacterium
GCGTGGGGCCTGATCGACATCTATCGCCTGCGCCAGCCCGAGCCCGGGCGCTACACGTGGTGGGACTACCGCGCCGGGAATTTTCACAAGAACTTCGGGATGCGGATCGACCACCTGCTCGTCACCAAATCGGTGGCCGACCGCACGGTCGCGGTCGAGATCGATCGCGAGGCGCGCAAGGGCAAGCCGATACCGTCAGATCACACGCCGCTGGTCATCGATCTCGACGAGCCCGGCCACGCCTTCGACGCGGGATGGGTCGCCGCGGCCGGCCGCATCGCGGCTCGACGCTCCTAACGGCCGCCGGCGCGCCGCTAACGCCGCCCGATGTATTTCCCGCTCAGCTCGACGCCCGCGTCGTGTGGCGAGCACGCCACTGCGCCGGCGGCATGCCCGCGATCTTCTTGAAGGCGCGGCTGAACGCCGCCTCCGAGTCGTAGCCGACGTCGCGGCCGACGGCTGACACTTTCGCCGTCCCGTCCGCGAGCAGACGGGCCGCGAGCTGCATCCGCCACTGCGTCAGGTACTGGATCGGCGGAACGCCCACCAGGTGGGTGAACCGGTCGGCCAGCGCCGAGCGTGACAATCCCACCTCCCGCGCGAGCTCCTCGAGCGTCCATGGCCGATTGGGCTGCTGGTGCAGCAGCGCAAGCGCGCGCGCGACGGTCGGATCGCGCAGGCCCGCGAGCCAGCCGGTCTGCTCACCGGACAGCGAGGCCAGGTAGCCGCGCACGACTTCGACGAACATGAGCTCGCTCAGGCGCAGGCGCACGCACTCGCCACCGGGCCGGCGCTCGCGCGATTCGGCCAGCGCGAGGTCGATCAGCCGGCTCGTACCGTTCCCCGCCCCGCCGCACACGCCGCGCACGTGGAGAAGCCGCGGAAGCGTCGCGAGCAGCGGATTGAACGGCGTCAGGTCGCAGCCGAGAAATCCGCACACGAGGCCAAGGCTCTCGGCGCCGCCGCCGCCGTCCGTGACGACGAACGGGAGCCGGCCGGCCGCCATGTCGCGCAAGAACGTGAGCTCAGCGGTCAGGTCCTCACGCTTCTTCATGCCTGGCGCCGTCGAGATGAAGT
The DNA here is from genome assembly GCA_035275385.1 of Candidatus Methylomirabilota bacterium. GTDB lineage: Bacteria > Methylomirabilota > Methylomirabilia > Rokubacteriales > CSP1-6 > AR31. Next base: position 1,078 of record DATEMW010000538.1, read on the forward strand.
ACGCATCGCCGCGCGGCAGCACCAGGACGTCGCCGGCCTCGAGGCGCACTGGCGCTTCGTCGACGAGCCCGCCCCAGCAGGCGCCCGCGGTCACGACGTGGTAGGAGATGACGTGCTGAGCTCCCGGTAGGGTGTTCGACGCCAAGGTGACGCCGTCAGGAACCTCGGCCTCCCACGGCGACGAGACGTCCATCATGAAGAACAGCGCGCCGGTGAGCCGCACCGTCCGCAGCACGTCCGAAAGCGGATCAGCGGCGATCAGATCGCTCATTCTGGACGCTCGAGCAAGAACGCGAGACGCTCGGTCAAGCGGCCTCCTCGTTCCGGACGGTGCAGCAGGACATTCGGACGGCCAATCATGGTGCTCGTTGCGGAGGCAATCATACACTCGCGCCAGCTCGATCTCGTGCGGCCGGAGGTGCCATGTGAGCGACGGCGAACGCGGACAAGTCACGCATAGTGCGGCAGAGGTCTACGAGGAGTTCTTCGTGCCAGCGCTCTTCCAGGAGTGGAGCGATCGGGTGGCGGACGCGATCACCTTACGCGCCGGCGATCGCGTGCTCGACGTCGCATGCGGCACGGGTGTGCTGACGCGGGCGGTCGCGGCGCGCGTCGGCCCGAGCGGCGCGGCGATCGGGCTCGACGTCAACGAGGGGATGCTGGCGGTCGCGCGACGCAAGGCCCCTCGACTCGACTGGCGAAGCGGCCGAGCCGAGGCGCTCCCTTTCGACAGCGAGAGCTTCGACGCGGTCGTGAGCCAGTTCGGCCTGATGTTCTTCGAGGACCGGCGCGCCGCGCTCGCGGAGATGATGCGCGTGCTGCGGCACGGCGGACGGCTGGCGGTCGCGGTCTGGGACTCGCTCGAGCGGACGCCGGGCTACGCGACGGTGACCCAGCTGCTCCAGCGGCTCTTCGGCGCTCGTGTGGCCGACGCGCTGCGCGCGCCGTTCGCCCTCGGCGACCCGGCCGCTCTGCGCTCGCTGTTCTCGTCGGCGGGCGTTCCGAACGCGACCGTGACGACAATCAAGGGCACGGCGCGATTTCCCTCGATCAAGGCGTGGATGTACACCGACGTCAAAGGCTGGACGCCCGCCGACATGATCGACGACGCGCAATTCGCGCGCTTGCTCGACGAAGCCGAAAAGGCGCTGCGGCCCTTTCTAGCAGCCGACGGAACGGTCGCCTTCGAGGCGCCGGCTCACATCGTCACCGCGACGAAGTCGTAAGCGCGGCTACCACTCGAGCGCGTCGGCCATCCGCCGCTTGTGCCAGCGCGGCTCGCCGAGGTAGTGGAACAAGGTCCGCGACATCTGGGTGTGAGCGGGCAGGCCATATTCGACCAGCACGCCCATACCTGCGTGGACCTCGTGGGCGGCATTGCAGGCTTCGAGATAGGCCTCGCTCGCCACGGCCTTGGCCAGATGGACGCTCGCGGCGGCCGGCCGGCCCGTGTCGAGCTTCCAGAGCGCCTCCCACGTCGTCCAGCGTGCGCTGTCGAGATGGTTGACGAGCTTGACCACGTGATCCTGAACACGCTGGAAGCGGCCGATCGGGACGCCGAACTGCACGCGGGTCTGCGTGTAGAGGACCGACTTGTCGTACACCGCCTGGCAGCCGCCGACCATGTACGAGCACAGCAGCGGCAGCGCCAGCTCGAGCGCCCGCGAGAACCCCGCCCAGCCCCGCTGCGCCTCGCCGAGCACCGCCGAGACCGGCACGCGCACATTGTCGAACGCGACCTCGCACTGCCACGAAAGGAAGCCCGGCAGCCGGCGCGTCGTGACGCCGCGCGCCTTGGCATCGACGTGGAGCAGGCTGACGTCGGTCGGCCCATCGCCCGTGCGCACCGCGACGATCAGATCGGTCGCCGACGTCGCGTCGCTCACGAAGAGCTTGGTGCCGTTGAGCACGAGGCTGCCGTTCTCGCTCTGGGGCGCGAGCGTGACTCCATGTGATCCCCACGAGGTATTCGGCTCGGTGATCGCGACCGTCAAGATGCGCTCTCCCGTTGCGACGCCCGGGAGAATGCGCCGGCGCTGTTCTTCCGTGCCGGCCTCGAGCACGGTCAACGCGCCGAGCACGCCCGAGCTGAAGAACGGACCCGGCAGCGGCCCGCGGCCGAGCTCTTCGTACAGGACGGCCGCGTCGCTCAGGCTGTCGCCGCTACCGCCGTACTCGGTCGGCAGCACGATCCCGAGCCAGCCCAGCCGCGCCGCCTTCGCCCAGAGATTCGCGTCGAGCGACGACTCGGCCTTCTGCAGCCCTACCACCACGTCGACCGGCGCCTCGCGCTCCATGAAGCTGCGCGCGGTCGTGCGAAGCATCTCCTGGCTTTCGGTCAGCGCCAGATCCATCGCTCACTCCGCCCCGTGCACGGTCCCAGCCTTCTCCTTGGTCGACCGGCCGATGCCGATGCGACGCGCCATCTGCACGCGCTGGATATCGGTCGTGCCGCCCGGATGGACCGAGACGATGCCGTTGCGCTGCTGCGTCTCGAGGAACCCGGCCTGCGAGCCCCACGCCGGGTCGGTCGTCAATGCGGCGGGACCGACCGCTTCGAGGATCGCGCCGGTCATCCAGAGCCCGGTGGTCTTTCGGTAGTACGAGAGCTGCGGGCCCTCGTACGACTTCGGCTTGCGCGCGTACGTGAGGTAGAAGTTGCGCACCCCGAAGAGCCGCTGGACCTCGGTCTTGATGTAGATGTCGGCGAGGCTGTCACGCACGTCCTGCTGCTGGCTCAGCGGCACACCGTCGCGCTTGGTCTCCTGGCAATAGCGCAGCAAGCGATCCCACACGCGGTTCCTGCCGATGCGCCCGCCGCCGCCGTGCTCGAGCTCGAGGTGCGTCGTGGCCACCGTCCAGCCCTTGTTCTCGCCACCGACGAGGCAGAACGCCGGCACGCGCACGTCGTCGAAGAACACGGTCTGCTTGACGCCCGAGTCGGTGCCGCCCTCGCCGCCGGTGCCCATGAGCTCCATCGGATGGATCGTGATCCCGGGCAGGCCGGCGTCGATCATGAACCACGAAAGGTTCTCGTGGCGTTTGCCCTTGGGGTCGGTGTTGACGATCATCCAGATCCGGTCCGTGCCGTTGTCGCTGCCGACGAAGATCTTCTGGCCCTTGATCACGTAGTGGTCGCCGTCGCGCACCGCCGTGGTCATGCGCACGCCGGCCAGGTCAGAGCCGGCGCCCGGCTCGGTCAGGAGCTGCCAGGTGCGGACCTCGCCGCGATATATCGGTGGAAGAAAAGCCTGCCGCTGCTCCTCGGTGCCCCACACGAGGATCGACGCCGAGCCGAGCCGTCCGCCGCTGTCGTAGTAGGGCGGCAGCGAGAGGTCGAACCGGTCGACTTCTTCTTCGAGGATGATCGCGTGGTCGACGTCGAGGCCGCCGCCGCCGTACTTCGCCGGCGCGGTCGCATAGAGCCACCCCTTCGCGCCGAGCTTTCTGCCGAGCCCGCGCAGCTCGAGATAGCGCTGATAG
>DATEMW010000539.1:0-11954 GCA_035275385.1 Candidatus Methylomirabilota bacterium
CGAATATGGCGAGCACGGAGCCGGGAACCCTGAAGAGCCTGGTCGACGTCGAGCGCGGAATCATCAGCCGCGAGATCTTCGTCAGCGACGAGATCTACCGCCAGGAGCTCGAGCGCATCTTCACCCGCGCCTGGCTCTTCATCGGCCACGAGAGCCAGATCCCGAAGCCGGGCGACTATCTCAGCTCGTCGATGGGCGAGGAGTCGGTGATCCTCTGTCGCGACCGCGCGGGGAAGATCCGCGTGTTCCTCAACTCGTGCCGGCATCGCGGCATGAAGGTATGCCGCTACGACGAGGGCAACACGGTCGAGTTCCAGTGTCCGTACCACGGCTGGAGCTACGGCACCGACGGCGCGCTCGTCGGCGTGCCGTTCGCGAAGGACGCGTACGGCGCGCAGCTCGATCGGAGCCAGTGGGGGCTGATCGAGGTCGCCAAGATGGAGAACTACAAGGGCACGATCTGGGCTACCTGGGACGCCGCGGCGCCGTCGTTCGCGAACTATATCGGCGGCTACAAGCTCTATCTCGACTTGCTGCTGGACGCCTGGGACGGCCGCGAGGGCGGCACCGAGGCGATCGGCGGTATTCACAAGTGGCTCATCCCCTGTAACTGGAAGTTCCCGGCCGAGAACTTTTCGGGCGACCGCTATCACGGCGTGAGCCACCGCTCGGTCGACATGGTGGGCATCGGGCCGAGCGGCAAGGGACGGCGCGACATGCAGGAACGCAACGAGGCGCGCTGGCTCGACGTCTCGTTCCCCGAGCTCGGCCACTCGATGATCGCGTTTCTCAGAAACCACGACTCACCGCTGGCACCCGCGTACCAGGACGCGCCCGTGGTCGCCGACTACTTCAAGCACTGCGAGGAAGAGCGGCGGCGGCGGCGCGGCGAGCACTGGCGGCTCTTCGGCGGCCCCGGCACGATGTTTCCCAACGCCTCGCCGCTGGCGCGCCAGCCGCGCACGCTGGCGGTGTGGCATCCGCGCGGGCCGCATCAGACCGAGGTCTGGCGCTGGTACTTCGTCGACGCCGACGCGCCGTCCGAGGTGAAGGACTTCCTGCGCCACTACTACATCCGCTACTCCGGTCCGTCTGGGCTCACCGAGCAGGACGACATGGAGAACTGGAACTACGCCCACAAGGCGAGCCGCGGCACGATCGCGCGCCAGTACCCGTACAACTACGAGATGGGGCTCGGCCGGGCGTCGCGCGACTTCGAGGACCACGGGCTCAAGCTTCCCGGTGCCATCAGCGACGTCACGCAGGCCAACGCGAGCGAGCACAACCAGCGCGGCTACTACACCCGCTGGCGCCAGTTCATGGAGGCCGACAGCTGGGCCGGCCTGGGGCCGCGGTGAGCGCCGACGCAACGGCGCTCGCGCGCCTCCTGCTGCAGCGCGAAATCGAGGAGTTCCTCTACGGCGAGGCCGAGCTCCTCGACGCACGCCGGTTCGACGAGTGGCTGGCGCTCTTCACCGACGACGCGCGCTACTGGATGCCGATGCGCCGCAACGTGCCGCACGACGAGCTCGCGCGCGAGTTCACCCGCGAGGGCAGCGACGTGAACTGGTTCGACGAGGGCAAGGACACGCTCGGGCGCCGTGTGGCGCAGATCCAGACCGGCATCCACTGGGCCGAGGAGCCGCCCTCGCGGATCTGCCACATGGTCTCGAACGTCCAGATCTCGAAATCGACGCCGGACGGGGCCGCGGCGCCGTCAGAAGTCTCCGTGCGCTGCCGGTTTCTCGTCTATCGCAACCGGGTCGAGACCGAAACCGACATCCTGGTCGGCAAGCGCGAGGACGTGCTGCGGCGGGTGAACGGCGGCTGGAAGATCGCCCGGCGCATGGTCGTGCTCGACCAGAGCGTGCTGCTCGCGAAGAACCTGACGTTCTTCATCTAGCGCCGCCGTCACGCAGCTCGGCTGGCGCCGGACCCCGCGCTCTTATGCGCTGACCCAGCCGTACCAGCGGTGGCTCGGACGCGCGCCCTCGTCGAGATACGCCATCTTCATGCGGCTCAGATAGTCCTTGGGGATCTCGTTGCGCTTCGCGGTCACGTCGACGCCGAAGACGCGCGCGGCGTTCAACCCGAAGATCTGCTCCTTCTCACCGCGCGTCAGCGGCGCGTAGCGGTGCTTCTCGACGAGCGCGGCCGGCATCTCGAAGCGACGGAACGCCTCGATCTGCCACTGCGGCGTTCCGTACCAGATCGAGTCGGTTCCCCAGAGCACGTGGTCGACGCCGAACGCGGCGATCATCTGCCCAAGCAGGTGGGCGCACGCGGTGGGATTGGTCGTGACGAGCTGACCGAACGTCGAGCCGAGCTCCATGTAGATGTTCTTGAGCCCGGCCTGCTTGGCCATCTGGCAGAACTCGGTCGTCCACGGTATCTCGCCGGTCGGCTTGGCCGCCGACACGCTGAGGAGCCCGGAGTGATAGACGAGAAAATCGATGTCGGGAAAGTCCTTGGCGGCCTTGATGAGGTCGCGCGGGTGGTTATAGTCGGCGACGGGACCGAGCGGCAGCCCTTTGTGGACGCAGAAGCGTTTCACGCCCGTCTTGCGCGCCTTCTCGAGCATGGGATAGGCGATCTTCTCGTCGTCGAGGAACCAGCCGTGCTCGAATCCCTTGGCGGCGGCGCCGGTGTAGGCCTTCCAGGCGTCGACCTTCAAAGTGGCGGCCTGCTGGTCCATGAAATCGAGATCGGCCTGGCCGAGCTGCGGCGAGACGAGGCCGTGGGCGAGCATCCGCCGCGACTGCGTCACGCGGTTGATCTCGTCGCGGATGTGCGTCATCTCCTTCGGCGGCACGACCGCGTCCTGAGGATACGGGCCCGGCGGCGTCGAGATGAGCCCGATTGCCGTCTCGCTGTCGAGGAAGACTTCCTTGATCATGTTCTCCCACGAGAGATCGGCCATGGTGCCGCGATCGGACTCGAGCTTCGGGTTGAGCCGGCGCGAGTTACGGCGAAGCCCGAGCAGCGCGCCCTTGGAAACGGCGCCCTTTCTGCCGGCCTCGGCGTTGCTCGGATCGTACCCCGCGCTGACGTAGTGCAGCTGCACGTCGAAGATGAACATCGGCGCACCGGTGCGTTCCTGGAACGCCGCCGGCTCGGCCGCCTCGACCGGCAGCACGTCGAAGAAGTGCCCGAAGACCTCGTTCATCGCGAGCAGCGAGACCGCCATGCCGCCGCTGCGGCTCAAAAAGTCGCGCCGGCTCAACCCGAGGCGCCGCGCCAGACGCGCGGCGTCGGCCAGGATCCGCTCCTCGACGCGGCGCTGCTCGGCCGTCTGCGGCATCGGCGGGAACTCCTCGTTCGATACGAGGCGCGTCGGGATCGGCGTCGCCGTCGACAGCCCGCGGCGCATGTCGGGCCGCACCTGGAACTCGTGGGGATTGCCGGGCATCATTGACGCCTCCCTGGCGACTGCGGCGGTCGCCCTTGCTTGATCGCCTCGCCGAGCGTGAGCCCGAAGCCGTCGCCGCGCTTCCCGCCCTGGCGCAAGTAGGCCTGTGTCTCGGCCTGCTCCTCACGCGCCAGCGCCTGCGTGTGCGAGAGCCGGATGCGCCGGCCGCCTTCCTCGATCGCCAGCACCATCACCTTGATCTCGCTTCCGACCGGGAACGTCTTGCGCGCGTCGGCGCCGCGGCTCATCGAAAGCTCGCCGGTCGGCACGAGCCCGGTCTGGCCGGGCCCGAGCCGTACGAAGACGCCGAACGACTCGTGGCGCTCGACGGTGCCCGACAGCACCGCGCCGACCTCGACCGTTGAGTCCATCTGCTGCCCGATCTCGGCGCCCTCGGGCGCCAGCGCGAGCGCGATCCGGCGCTTGTCACGGTCGATCGCGATGATCAGCACGGCGACCTCGGCGCTGGCGGCCGCAGCCTCTTTCAGGGCGCCCTGACGGCTCCGCGGAATCTCGGTAACGTGCAGGAGGCCGTCGACGCCCGGGAGCAGCTCGACGAACACGCCGAATTCGGTCGCGCGTACCGCGCGCCCGCGCACGATCTGCCGCTCGCGCAGCTTTCCGGCCACCGCGGCCCACGGATCGCCTTCGAGCGCCTTGAGGCTGAGCGAGATCCGGCCCTTTTCCTGGTCGAGCCTCAACACCTTCACCGACACGGCGTCGCCCACGCGCAGCAGATCCGCCGGGCGACTCGCGCGCGAGTGCGAGAGCTCAGACAGCGGCACCAGACCTTGCACGCCGCCCAGATCGATGAACGCGCCGAAGTCGGCGAGCGAGGCCACCGTTCCGGCGAGGATCGCGCCGGGCACGATCTTCTTGCGCGTCTCCTCCGCCATCTCGGCGGCGCGCTCCTCGAGCAGCCGGCGCCGCGAGAGGACCAGGTTGCGCCCGTTCTCGCTGAAGGTCGCGACGCGAAATTCCAGCACGCGGCCGACGTAGTCTTCGGAGGTCTCGACCCGGCGCAGGTCCATCTGCGAGAAGGGACAGAATCCGCGGAGCCCGCCGACCGTCACCTCGTAGCCGCCCTTGATCACGGCGGCCACCTTGCCCTCGACCGGAATGCCCGTCTGCGCCGCGACGGCGATCGCCTGCCGGGCCTGGGCGCCCTGGCGCAGCTTGTGCGAAAGCCTGATCTCGTCGCCGGTCGACACGACCGTGGCCTCGACCTGGTCGCCGATGGCGACGCGCAGCTTGCCATCGTCGTCGGTCAGCTCGGCGCGCTCGATCCACGCCTCGCCCTTGCCCCCCACGTCGACGAACACGCTCTCGGCCGAGATCTGGATGACGCGCCCTTTCACGACCTGGCCGACCTCCAGCACTGCTCGCGCGGCTTCACGGGCGAACATGGTCGCGAAATCTTCAGGCTCGTTCATGCTCCCACCCTAGGCGGGCGACCTCAGCAGGTCAAGACGGATCAGGACGCGGCTCGCCACGCAGCGCCTCGTCGATGGCCGCCAGCAGCGACGGCACGTCAAGCGGCTTGGTCAGATATGCGCGCACGCCGCCGTCCAGGAACTGCCGCATCCGCGAGGGCATCGCGTCCGCGCTCAGCACGATGACCGGAATTTCGCGTGTTCGCGCGTCGGCCTGCAGCAGCCGAAACACTTCTTCTCCTGGAATGTCCGGCAGGTGCCGGTCCAGCAGGATCAGCGACGGGCGATGGTCCCGCGCCAGATCGACTCCCACTCGCCCCTGCATCGCCGACAGCACCGTCGTCCCCGCCCGCCGCGACAAGATGCTCTCGACCAGCGCCAGGTTCGACAGGTTGTCCTCGATGTAGAGGATCTTGTGCGCCTCGCGCGGCAGCGGCTCTCCCACCACCGCCGGGCTCGCCGGCGTCGGCGCCGGAGCGGCCTCGGCCGGCGGCGCCACCGTGGTCAGCTCGACGGCAAACGTGCTGCCCCGCGCCACCTCACTCCGCACCTGCAGGGTACCCCCCATCGCCTCCACCAGAGACTTCGACAGCGCCAACCCCAATCCGGTTCCCTCGATCGCGCTTCCCTCCGCGCCAAGCCGGTCGAACGGCGTAAACAGCCGCGCCAGCTTGTCCGCGGCGATCCCGGGGCCCGTGTCCCTCACCTCGATCCGCAGCCGGCTCGCCTGCGGCGCCGCGCACACCACCGTCACGGTGCCGCCGGCCTGGTTGTATTTCACGCCGTTCGACAGCAAGTTCAGCAGCACCTGCTGCAGCCGCTGCCGATCGGCCAGCACGTGCACCGCCGGCGCGATCGCCTCGGCCCGCACCGTCACGTGCGCGTCGGCCGCGGACGGCTGCACGAGATCGATCGCCTGGCGCACCGTCTCCTGAAGCGGCACCGGCTCCAGCGACAGCTGGAGCCGCCCCGCCTCGATGCGGCTGATGTCGAGGATCTCGTTGATCAACCCCAAGAGATGCCGTCCCGCGCGGAGAATCTGCGCCACGCTCTCCTGCTGCTCCGGCGACTCGAGGTCCAGCTCCAGGAGCTGGGCGAACCCGAGAATCGCGTTCAGCGGAGTCCTGAGCTCGTGGCTCATCCGCGAGAGAAACTCGCTCTTGGCCTGATTGGCCCGGTCTGCCTCCGCCGTCGCCACCCGCAGCTCCCGTGTGCGCTCCTCGACGCGCACCTCGAGCTCAGCCGCTTGCTGCTTCACCCGCTCGTGCAGCCGCGCCTGCGCGATCGCGATCGCCAGCTGGGTTGCCGCCTCCTGCGTGATGCTCACTTGCTCGGGCGGAAAGGGCTCCGCGACCGCGCAGATGCTGACCGAGCCGATCAGCTCACCGCCCGCGATCATCGGCACGACCATGTAGACGTGCACGCCCGAGGCGAGCAGCGCCTCCGCCTCGGGGCTCGCCGGCATCGCGTCGACGTTGAGGATCTGCGGCTCGCCGCGCTTGAGCGCCTCCAGGTCGCCGGCCATCCCCAGCGGGTAACGAATGCCCGGGCCGGTGTAGCTCCGGCGGCGCCCCGCGGCGGCCAGCCACTCGACACGGCCGGCGGCGAGATCGAAGATGTTCACGATGACGCGCGGGATGCCGAGCAGCTCGCGCAGCGGCCGCGCCGCCGCTTCGGCGATCGCATCGGGGGCTTGCTCGGCGAGCAGCGCCCGATCGATCTCGCGCAAGATCCGCAACCGCTCGGCCTGACTGGCCAGGGCTTGCTGGTTCTGCGCGTTGTTGATCGCGATCGCGGCCTGGTCGGCGAAGGACTGGAGCAGGCCGATCTCGGCCTCGCTGAAGACGCGGGGCTCCGGGTTGCCGACCGATAGCGCGCCGATGACGCGCCCCATCACGCGCAGCGGCACCGCGAGCCCAGCGACGATTCCGGCCGCGGCGTTCCGTTCGCGGAGCTCCGCACTCGTCGCGAAGCGGCCGTCGGTCCGCGAGTCCTCCGTCCACATCGCGCGCCCCTCGGCCGCCGCCCGCCCCACGAGGCCGACGCCGGCCGGCACGGTCTCCCGGTTGGCCGCGTATTCCTTCGCGCGGCCGCCGAGCGCGATCGCCTTGAGCGAGCCGTCGGGCTGGATGAGGCGAATCGCCGAGCTGGTCACGCGCAGCATCCCCAGCACGCTCTCGGCGATGCGCTCGCTGACCGTCGGGAGATCGAGCGTCTCGTTGACGAGTCGGGCCACGCGCGCAAGCTCCTCGGCCTGCCGCTGCTGCCGCCCGATCTCGGCCTGCAGCTCGCGCCCGCCGTCGGCGAGCGCCGCTTGCAGCCGGCGCTCGAGATCGGCGATCGTCTCGCGCAGTCTCGCGAGCTCGTCGTCGCGCGGCCGCGGCCGGCTCAGCGGAGCGCTCCCGCGAAGAACGCCAGCACGTCCTGCGCCCACACGTGCATGCCACGCGCGCCGCCGAAGCAGTGCCCTTGCTGGTCCTCGGGCATCTCGGGTGGATAGACCTTGACGGCGTGGCGGCTGCTCCGGTGCTGGAGCTCGGCGCCGAGTACGCGCGCCGGCTCGAGGCTCGCATCCCTGGGCGGCTGGATCAGGAAGACGGGAATCTCGGCCTTACGCACGGCGGCGACGAGACGGTCGCGGAGCAATGGATTGCTATTCCAAGTCTGCGCGCCGGGCGAGATCGCCACGGCGGCGCGGTAGCCCGCGCCGCGCTCGGCGGCCAGAAGCGTCTGGACCCCGCCGAACGAGCAGCCGGCCACCACGAGTCGATTCGGGTCGACCTTCGGCAATCGCCTCAGATACTCCTGACCGGCGAGCTGGTCGCCGAGCTGCTCGCCTTCCATGACCCGTACGAGCAGCGAGTTGCGGCCTCCCTCGGCCCGGCGCAGCTGATCCATGATGTACGGACCTTCCGAATCGCCGTGGCCGCGTCGCACCGGCGCGAACACGACGTAGCCGGCCGGCACGAAGATCGCCGCGACCGCGTCGAACTGGCGCAACGAGCCGGGATTCTTCTCGCTCCCGTGATTCCACACCAGGCCGGGGAACGGTCCGGGGCCGTCGGGCTGGAAGAGAAAGCCGACCAGGGTGAGGCTGTCGCTCTTGAAGGTGACACGCTCCCGGGAAATGCGAGCGGGCGGCGTCTGGGCCGTGGCTCGAGCCGGATGCCACGACACGACGATGATGAGCGACGCGACAGCCCACGCTCGAGCAGCGCTCACGCTGTCCTCAGATTACCGCAGTTACGCCCGCCGCCAGAATCGCCCGAGCTCCTGGCTCAGGAGCTGGAAGGAGTTCGTCGAGGTCCAGTAGAGGACCATGCTGGCCGGGAACGTGTAGAACAGGAGGAAGAACACCGCCGTCACGATGATCAGATTCCGGCGCTGGCGCCGGACCAGCGGCGGCGTGAGCACGGCGGAGCGAAAGCGCAGCAGGGTCGCCAGCGACACGCCGCTCATCAAGAACGGCAGCAGGTTGAGCTCGCAGCCGAAGAACGGCACGCACGCCGGCAGCGCAGCCAGCGCGTCAGGCCGCGACAGGTCGCGGATCCACAGAAACGGCACGCGCTGTAGATCGAAATCCTCCGCGAGCATGTCGAACACGCCGATGAACACCGGGAACTGGATCAAGAAGCCCGCGAGGCTCTTCAGGGTGTAGAGCGGATGCACGCCGTGCTGGCGATAGAGCGCGATCGTCCGCTGGGTGCGCTCCTCGCCGCGGTATGCTGCCTTGATCGCGTCGATCCCGGGTTGAAGCGCGGCCGCGGTCGCGTTCACCTGCTCCTGGAGCCGCTCGGCGACGACCGTCAACGGAAGCAGCAAGATCTTGACCGACACGGCGAGGGCGATGATCGCGAGACCGGGATGACCGATGAGCTCGGTCAGCCCGCGGAGCAGCACGTGCAGACCGAAGCTCAACGGGCGCAGCCAGAACCAGAGCCCCGAGTAGAGCAGCCGTCCGAGCCGGGGATCCGCGCGCGTCAGCGCCGCTTTCTCGAGCGGGCCCGAATAGACCGTGTACCGCCACGAGACCCGCCCCGGCTCGTCGGACAGCGCCACGGGCGCGCCGCCGCCGGGCCGCGGCTCGAGGCTGCCGGCGCCCTCGGAGCGCAGCAGCATGGTCCAGAACCTGCTGCGAAAGCCCATCCAGTCGCCGGCGCGCAGGGTCGTTGGTTCGCGGCCGTCGTCGGCGATCTCGCGCACGGATCGACGGCCGATCACCACGCGGCTCATCCGCTCGAGCATGGCAGCGACACCAGCCGCCGGCGGCGGGAACAGACCGCGCCCGGCGGCGAGCTCGAGCTCGAGGTGCCGGCCCGACATGAATGCCGCGGCGTTGGGCCCGATCAGCCGCGCGGTGACCACGACCTCGTAGCCCGTGCGCGAGACCTCGAACGATTTCACGAGCCGGACGCCCTCGACCGGCAGGTCCGACTGGAAGGTCGCGATCCGCGCGCGCTCGTCTTCGCCGATTGCGACGGTGAAGCGCAGGCGCTCCAGATCCACCGGCGGCTCGGCGTCGCGCACCCGCAGCCGCATCAGCGGGGGCTCGCCCTCGCCGACGAAGCGAACCGATTTGCCATCGCCGGCGTCCGCGCGTGCGCAGGAGGGGTGGCACGCGCGCCACGCCACCGGCACGGCGCCGTCGACCGCGAACGTGAGCTCGAGCTGCTCGGTCGTGACGCGCACGGCGCCGGCCTGCGATTGGTCGGCGAAGCTGGGCGCCGGCGCCGTAGCGATCGCGCACAGCCCGGCCACCAGCATGCCGAGCAGCCTGGCCGTCATTTGTAGAACCGGCTCATCTCCTGCATCGCGGCGCGAACGGTGTCGCGCGGGGGCACCTGCGTGGGCAGGAGACGATAGTCCGGGCCACGGACCTCGAAGCCGGCCGGGAAGACGACGGTCACGCGCTCAGGCTCGACGACGGCGAACTCGCGGTAGCTGGCCACGACGAGCCAGCTCCACTCGGCGCCCGAGAACAGGCTCGAGCCGCTCGCGTAGTCGGAGGGCGGATTCTCGCAGCTGAACAGCTCGGTGAGCAGGGTGGGCGCGATGTCGTTGTGCGACGTCCGGCGTGCCACGTGCTGAGGAGGGCGCCCGGGCCAGCGCACCACCAGCGGCGTGCGCATCTGCTCCTGACTGTAGGCGGTGCCGTGGCCCTTGAAGCCGAGGCGGTTCTCGTCGAACTCGATGCCGTGGTCCGAGGTCACGATCACGATCGTGCGATCGAGGAGCTTGCGGCGCTCCAGATCCGCCAGGGCCTGCCCGACCAGCGAATCGACGTAGTGCACCCCCGCCAGGTACCGCTCGTTGCGCGCACGGAGCTGCGCCGAGGCACGCGTGGGCGGCGGAATCGGCGGCCGATAGTCGGCCGGCGGCTCGACGGCCACCGCGGTGTTGTAGTAGAGAAAGCCAAAGAACGGATGTGAGGCATCGCGGCGATCGAGCCACCGCATCCAGTCGGCGGTCAGCGCTCGATCGCGCGCGGCCGACCCCTCACCGGCCGTCTCCGTTCTTAGATTGGGCACGTGGGCGAAGACCGTCCGATCGAGCTCCACCAGCCGATAGATCGGCGAGCTCGCGAAGATCCCCAGCTCGTAGCCGTGCTCGCGCATCACGTCCATCAGCACCGGTGATCGGGTACGGCTCGCAAACGCGTCGAAGTACGTCGGGGGAATCGCGTAGAAGAGCGAGAACACGCCGGGTCGTGACGAATTGCCGCCGCTGTAATGCCGATCGAACTGGATCGCGCCGCGCGCGAAGTCGAACAGCCGTGGAGAGGCCTCGGGGGTGAGCGCGTCGGCGCGCATCGCGTCGACGATGACGAGCAGCACGTTGAGCGATGGCGTTCGCGGCGAGCACCGCAGCGGGGCCAGCGGATAGTTGAGCTCGCCGGCCGAGGGCTGACCGAGTGCCGTCACACCGCGATCGCGAATCCTCCTCTTGTCCTTGTCGACAAGACCGAGCCTGGCGACGAGCACCGGGCTCCGCAGCGGATAGAACATCGGCAGGTATCGGGTGAACGCGGTCACCGAGACGTCGTAGTTGGCCGAGGCCCACGCGTGGACGAGGTGGCTCGCCACGAAGCACGCGGCGAGCGCCAGGCCGAGAGACCGCCCGACCCGGTACGTCGGCACACGCGCCGTACGCTGCCACACCCAGCCGGCCAGCATCGCCTCGATCGCCAGCGCGACGGCGAAGTAGAGCGCGAGAAAACCCCAGGTCTGCGGCTCCAGTAACGTGAAGGTGAGGACGTTCAGGTGATAGCGGTTCTCGGCGAAGAGCAGGCTATCCAGCAGCACGATGGCGGCGCTCGCGCTGCTCAGCCCGACGCCGAGCGCCATCACGAGGCGCGGCCGCGGCAGCAGCGCCACCACGGGCGCCAGCAGCACGATGAGCGGAACGCACGCCAGGACGGCCATGTGGCCGACGTACGTGACCAGCGCGTAGCTCCAGGACACGGTGTGTCCGAGCGCCGCGTAGTGCCAGAGGTAGCGCAGCCCGATCAGGGCCAGGAGCGCCGCGTTCGCGACGCCGAACCAGCCGACCCAGCGTAGCAGCCGTCGTCGGGGGCTCACGCCTGTCGGCCGCGCGCTCCGACGCCGGCGCGCTCGTCGGCGATGCGCGCGATCTCGCGCGCGCCGGCCTCGACGCTGCGGCCGAAGTTGAACACCCACTCGTCGCGCAGCGCGACGGTCCGCTTGCGGAAGTCGGCCGCGCCGCGAAGCAGCTCGCCGACATAGCGAGGCCCGTCGGCCACGCGGTCGAGCGGCAAGAGGCTCCCGAGCTCGCGACGGATCCGCATCTCCATCGGCTCGATGCCGAGCTCGGCGTAACCCGGGTTTCGCACGCGCGGCGGCACGTCGACGAAGAGCACGGGCTTGCCGAGGCCGAGCGCGTACTCGATCGCCATCGCGGACCAGTCACAGATGAGCACGTCCGACTCGTGCAGCGAGGCGCTCTCTTCCATCCGGCTCACGTGCCGGAATCCGGGATCGGCGCCGAAGCGGGCCACCAGGCCCTCGACGAGCCGCGGGGCCAGCCGCGTCGTCTGATAGTGCGGCCTCAAGACCACGCGGATGCCCCCGGCGAGCAGCGCCGCGATCAGCGGC
>DATEMW010000540.1:0-2473 GCA_035275385.1 Candidatus Methylomirabilota bacterium
AGCGGGAGCACGCCGACCAGCACCGGCATCGCCAGGTGCTCGATGCGTCGAAGCACTGTCTCGAGCAGGTCCATCTGGAAGATCGGCTGCGTCATGATGAGCTCGGCGCCGGCCTCCCGCTTCTTCTCGAGGCGAGCGAGCTCCTTGTCGAGATGCGCCGCGCCCGGCTCGAGGCCCGTCGCGAGGAGGAACGACGTCTGGCCTCCCGGCAACGGCTTGCCGGCGGGATCCACGCCGCGGTTCATGTTCGACGCCATCTGCAGCAGCCCGATCGCGTCGAGATCGTAGACCGCGGTCGCCTCCGGGTAGTCGCCGACCTTCGGCGGGTCGCCCGTGATGATGACCAGGTTTCGAATGCCGATCGCATGCGCGCCGAGGAGGTGCGCCATCTGCCCGAGCAGGTTCCGGTCGCGGCCGCACACGTGGAGGATCGGCTGGATGCCGTAGCGCTCCAGCAGCAGCGAGCAGAACGCGAGGTTCGACATGCGCGCCATCGCGCGCGGCGCGTCGGCGACGTTCACGATGTCGACGCCGCTGTCGAGCAGCATCTTCGCGCCCGCGAGCGCCTTCGACGGGTCGAGACCGGGCGCGGGGTTCACCTCGACCGAGACCACGAATTTTCCGGCCGCGATCTTCGCGGCGAAGGCGCTCCGCTCGGCCAGCGGCGTGGGCGCGAGGACGATCGCCGGCTGCACGGTCGTCACCGCGCGTGCCCGCCCGACGTCAGTGCGCTGGTCGCCGAGCATGCGCCCGGACTTCGCCATCCAGCGGACGTGCTCGGGCGTGGTGCCGCAGCAGCCTCCCACCATCGTGGCGCCGATCTGGATCGTACGGCGCGCGAAGACGTCGAAGTACTCAGGCGTTGCCATGTAGAGGAGGCGGCCATCCACCGTACGCGGCAGCCCGGCGTTTGGCTGCACGCACAGCGGCAGATCCACCACGCGCATGCGCTCGGCGATGGCGAGCGCGATCTGCGGGCCGTCGCCGCAGTTCACGCCGAGTCCGTCCGCGCCCCAGTCGCGCAACGTCGTCGCGACATGCTCGGGCCCTGACCCGTCGGCGACCGTCTCGCTGGGGTCGAACGCCATCGTCGCGATGATCGGCGTGCCGGGTGCGCCGTGCCGCGCCGCTTCGATCGCGATGCGAATCTCCTCGAGGTGCCGGAAGGTCTCCAGCACCAGCACGTCCGCACCGCCCTCGACGAGCGCCGCGGCCTGCTCGGCGAAGGTGGCGAAGGCCAGATCGAGCTCCGCCTGCGTCGCGACGCCGGGGACCAGCCCGATCGGTCCCATGGAGCCGGCAACCCACACATCCTCGCCGGCTGCCTTGCGCGCGAGCCGCGCGCCCGCGAGGTTGAACGCGCGGACCTGGTCGCCGAGGCCGTGGCGGTCGAGCCGGAAGGAGTTCGCGCCGAACGTGTTGGTCTCGATGATGTTCGCGCCGGCGTTGACGTAGTCCTCGTGGATCTTGGCGACCACGTCCGGCCGGGTGACGTTGAGCTGCTCGAAGTTCTGCATGACGAAGATGCCACGCTCGTAGAGGAGCGAGCCCATGGCGCCGTCGAACACCAGGAGCGAGCGCATCGCCTCGCGAAATGGCGTGTCCCGCCGGGTTGGCCGCATACGGCTATGCTACCGCGCCAGGTGCGGCTCTCGCCAATGCGACGCGAGGTCTACGAGGAGGCGGTCGAGCTCCGCCACGCGTAGAACTTCGGAAGCCCGAGGTATACGGCGACCAGGAGCAGCGCCGCCAGCGCGAGCGCAACCGACTGCATGAGCCACATGCCCGTGATGCCCCACGGTGGCCCCCACAGGCCGCCGAAGGCGACGAGGTAGCCGCCGGTCACACCGACCCCCCACAGCGCTACGGCGTGGATCGCGGTGGGCGCGATAGCGAGCTTGTAGGCGCGCAGCACGAAGCTCGCGACCGCCTGCAAGGCGTCGAAGAAGTGGAAGGCGGCGAGATAGGGCACCAAGGTCAGCGCCGCCGCCGCGACCGCCGGGTCTCGCGTGTAGAGGCCGATGATGCCGCCGCGCAGCGTCCACACCGTGAGCACGGTGGCGGCGGCGACGAACGCGCCGATCCGCAGCCCCGTCAGCGCCGTCTCCCGCGCTCGCCCCGGATCGCCCGCGCCGATGGCCTGGGCCGTCAAGGTCGCGGTCGCCACCGAGAGCGAGAGCGGGAGCATGAAGCATAGGGCCGCCAGGTTGGCGACCACCTGGTGCCCGCCCATCACCGTCGTGCCCAGGCGCGCGGCGAGGAGCGTCATGGCCGTGAACGACGTCGCCTCGAGCGCGTAGGACAGGCTCATCGGGACACCGAGCTGGAGGATCTCGCGCAGGATCAGCCAGCGCGGCCACGCCCAGTGGATGACGAAGCGGCGATAGAACGTGCTGCGGTGCATGTAGCCGAAGCCCAGCACGAAGAGCGCCGAGAACACGATCACCGAGGACAGCGCGGCGCCCACGGCGCC
>DATEMW010000541.1:0-6537 GCA_035275385.1 Candidatus Methylomirabilota bacterium
CCGGGCCCGGCTCCGCTGCCGACGACGCCGCCGCCTGTCGCGGCTCCCGGTCAGGCGCCCGCGCCCGCCACGCCTTCAGCTCCGCCGGCCGCCACACCTCAGCCGGCGAACCCGCCTTCGCTCAAGGGCCAGACGCCTTAGCTGCGGGAGCGGGATAGCGCCCCGCCACCTGCGACCACGCGGCGCCGTCGAAGAGCTCGCGGAACACCGCGCTCAGCTCGGCGACCGGAACCCGGATCTGCTCCATCGAGTCGCGCTCGCGAATCGTTACCCGGTCGTCGCCGGTCTCACCGCGCTCGGTGTCCCCCACCGTCTGAACGTCGACCGTCACGCAGTACGGCGTGCCGACTTCGTCCTGACGTCGATAGAGCCGCCCGATGGCCGCGGTATCGTCGTAGACGACCCGCCAGTGCCTGGCCAGCGTGCCGCGGATCGCGTGCGCGGTGCGGACGATGTCGTCGCGCTTCTTCAACAGGGGGAGGACCGCCACCTTCAGCGGCGCCAGCTCCGGATGAAGCTTCAGCACCACACGCTTTTCGCCGCGCACCTCTTCCTCGCGGTAGGCGTCGGCGAGAAAGGCCAGCAATGAGCGGTCCACGCCCGCCGCCGGCTCGACGACGTACGGCACCACGTGCTCCTTGCGCTCGTCGTCAAAGTACGTGAGCGATTTACCGCTCCACTTCGAATGTTGCTTGAGGTCGAAGTCGGTCCGGTTGGCGATCCCCATCAGCTCGCTCCAGCCGATCGGGAACTTGTACTCGATGTCCACGGTGCGCTTGGCGTAGTGCGCCAGCTCGTCCTTGTCGTGCTCGCGAAGGCGCAGGTTCTCCGCCGTCAAGCCGTAGCGCTGGAACCACGCCATGCAGTCCTCGATCCAGCGATCGTGCCAATACTCGTCGGCCGGACGTCCGTCGACGCGATCGTTCGGGTTGACGAAGAACTCGATCTCCATCTGCTCGAACTCGCGCGTCCTGAAGATGAAATTGCCGGGCGTGATCTCGTTCCGGAACGACCGGCCGGCCTGCGCGATCCCGAACGGCAACTTGAGCCGCATGGACTGCAGCACGTTGTCGAAGTTGACGAACATCGCCTGGGCGGTCTCGGGACGCAGATAGGTGACCGCCGCATCCTCCTCGACCGGGCCCATGAACGTCTTGAACATGAGGTTGAACTGGCGCGGCGCGGTCAGCTCACCTTTGCCGCACTCCGGACAGAGAGTCCTCCGCTCCCCGCAGTGGCTGCACGGCTCGCCGGCCGGAATCGTGAATTTGTTGCCTTTGGTGGCCGCGCAATAGTGCGTCCACGGCAGCGTGTCGACGTGATCGGCGCGGAAGCGGTGCTTGCACTCCCGGCAGTCGACCATCGGATCGGTGAAGTGCTCGACGTGGCCGCTCGCCTTCCATACGGTCGGGTGCATGAGGATCGCCGCGTCGATCCCGACCATGTCTGCCCGGCTCTGCACGAAGTCGCGCCACCAGACCCGCTTGATGTTGTTCTTGAGCTCCACGCCCAGGGGGCCGTAGTCCCAGACAGAGCCCGTGCCGCCGTAGATCTCGCTCGACTGGAAGACGAAGCCTCGGCGCTTCGACAGCGAGACGAGGACGTCCATATTGGTGACCATAGGTCTCTAGATATTAGCCGGCCTGGCAACCGCGGGGGCGCCAGGGGTCGGAGACAGCCGCTGGAGGTCACGCTGGAACTTGGTCGAGCGTGTCGGATGGCCGATGAGTCGAGTGACCTGCGATTCGAGGAGCGCGGCGATCTCCGTCTCGATCCGGTCGAGCGGCAGCGCGAACGCCTCGTCCCAGGACACCGACCGGAGACGCTCGAAGGCGCCGATGGCCGCCGGCGAAATCGCCGCGGCGGCCGCACCGGGTCGCGTGCACGCCTCGCAGGTCAGGCCGCCGTCGCCCAGGGCCGGGCGTGGAAATGGATACGCCCGCCCGCACTCGACGCATGCATCGAGCCGCGGTCGATGGCCGAGCGCCTCGACGCATCGCACGCCGAAGGCGATCGCCGCGCGCGCCGGCGGCCGCGAGGCCTCGAGCGCGCGCAGCCCCCGGACCAGGAGGCCGAAGAGCGCGACGTGGCGGTCGCGCTCGGCGGTCAGGCGGGCCACGCATTCGATCATCCACGCCGCCTGCGCCAGCCGATCCAGGTCCTCGCGCACGCGGTCGAAGGGGCGGGTGATGTCGAAGTGGTCCACTCGGACCAGCTCGCTGCGGCCGGTGTCGAAGAAGACCAGCTCGCCGAGGGTGCAGAGCTCGAGCGCGCTGCCGAAGCGCGAGCGCATCCGCCTGGCCGACTTGGCCACGCCGCGGATCTTGCCGAAGTCGCGTGAGTAGAACGTCACGAGGCGGTCGCTCTCCCCCAGTGGGAACGAGCCGATCACGACCGCGGCGGTCTTGCCGAGCATCAGGACGTCAGGAGGAACCCGAACTCGCGGAGCGCCCGCTCGTCCCGGCGCCAGTGCCGGCGCACCTCTACCGTCGACTGGAGGAACACCTTGATTCCGAAGAACGCCTCGAGATCGCGCCGGGCCGCGGTGCCGATCTGTTTCAGCATGGCGCCGCCCTTGCCGATGAGGATCCCCTTCTGCGAGTCCTGCTCGACGAACACGGTCGCCCGTATGTACAGGCACGCCGGATTCTCGCGCTCCGTGAGCTCCTCGACTCGCACGGCGACCGCGTACGGCACCTCCTGCCGCGTGAGATTGAAGATCTTCTCGCGGATCATCTCGGCCACGTAGAAGGTCTCCGGCTGATCGCTGGTCGCGTCGGCCGGGAAGAACGGCGGATGCTCGGGGAGCCGCGCGACGATCATGTCCAGAAGCTTAGCGCAGTAGGTTCCGGCCATGGCGGAAACGGGAACGATCTCCGCGAACGCGTGGGCCCGGCCCCACGTCTCGATCAGCGGCAGCATCCGGCTCTTGGGTCGAACCCGGTCGATCTTGTTCAGCACGCAAAAGACCGGGCCCGTGTAGGCGCGCAGCGGCGCGAGCACGATCGCGTCGGGGCCGTCCCCGGTGGAGGCATCGACGATCAGACAGACCAGGTCGACGTCCTCCACGGCGCGATGCGCGGTCTTCAGCATGAAGTCGCCCAGCTTGCCGTCGGGCCGAAATAGACCCGGCGTATCGACGAAGACGATCTGAGCGTCCGGAAGATTCTTGATGCCGGTGATGCGGTTGCGCGTCGTTTGCGGCCGCGGCGAGACGATCGACAGCTTCTCGCCAACCAGGCGGTTCAGCAGCGTCGATTTGCCGGCGTTGGGCCGCCCGATCAACGACACGAAGCCCGCGCGGCCGCTCACTGGATCATGCCCGCGAGCGCATGGCAGATCGTCGATGGTGCGGTGCTGCGACGATCGTCGACGCTCGGCGCTCCCGATGCGGCACCTGCTCGGACGCGTCGAGCAGGCCGCTCCACAGACGAGACGGAAGCCGGCGTTGTCCGGACGAGAGGATCTCGCGCTCTCGTTCGTGCATCAGGCGCGCCTCGACCGGGTCGCGATCGTCGTAGCCGATCAGGTGCAGTACGCCGTGCGTGACGAGCAGGTCGAGCTCTGTCGTCAGCGGCACGCCGACGAGGCGCGCCTGGCGCCGCGCGGTATCGGCCGAGATGACGATCTGGCCGACCAGCGGGCTCGGCCCCGGCGCTTCGAGCGGATACGCCAGAACGTCCGTACGCCGATCGACGCCACGATGAAGTCGATTCAGCCGCTTGATGGCCGCGTCGTCCACGACCAGCACGTCGACGTGGCCGGCTCGGCGGCCGACCGCCGCCAGCGCGCGCTCCGCGGACCGCGCCAGCCGCGTCCGGGAGACCGGGACGCGACGCTGATTGTTCGTGACCGCCGCCGCCATATCAGGTTGCGAGAGCCGCCATCACGATGCGGACGACGGTGTCGGCGTCGAGCCGCGCTCGCCCTTGCGGGCGTCGTGGGCATCGTAGGCGCGGACGATCGCGGACACGAGCTGGTGTCGGACCACGTCGCCGTCGTCGAAGAAGACGAAGCGAATGCCCGGGACGCCACGGAGCACCGACTGCACCTCGATGAGCCCGGATCCGCGCGACGCCGGCAGGTCGACCTGGGTCACGTCGCCGGTGATCACCATCTTCGAGTTGAATCCCAGGCGCGTGAGGAACATCTTCATCTGCTCGGCCGTGCTGTTCTGCGCCTCGTCGAGGATGATGAACGAGTCGTTCAGCGTACGGCCGCGCATGTAGGCGAGCGGAGCGATCTCGATCGCGCCCTTCTCCATGAAGTTCGTCACGCGCTCGGTCTCGAGCATGTCGTAGAGCGCGTCGTAGAGCGGCCGCAGATACGGGTGGATCTTCTCGTAGAGATCGCCGGGCAGGAAGCCGAGCCGCTCGCCGGCCTCGACCGCCGGGCGCGTCAGGACGATGCGCGCAACCTCCCGCTTCATCAGCGCGGCGACCGCCATGGCCACCGCCAGGAACGACTTGCCCGTCCCCGCCGGGCCGATCGCGAAGACCATGTCGTGATTACGGATCGCGTCGACGTACCGCTTCTGGTTCACCGACTTGGGCGCGACCCACTTCTTGCGCGACGGTACCGCGATGGCGTCAGCGAACACGCTCTTGAGGTCCGCCTGGTCGTCGTCGGACAGCATCCGGAGCGCCGCGCGGACCTCCCCCGCCCGGAGCGGCGTGCCGGCCCGTACCAGCTCCGCCAGCTGGACCAGCGCGC
The DNA here is from genome assembly GCA_035275385.1 of Candidatus Methylomirabilota bacterium. Classification (GTDB taxonomy): domain Bacteria; phylum Methylomirabilota; class Methylomirabilia; order Rokubacteriales; family CSP1-6; genus AR31. The sequence continues at coordinate 4,714 of DATEMW010000541.1, forward strand.
GCTCGGCCTTCTTCACCTGCCGCTCGTCGCCCTTCAGCATGATGTCGTGGCCCCGAGCGACGATGCGGATGTCGAGCTCCGACTCCAGCGTCTTGAGATGGTCGTCGTTGCGGCCGAGGAGCGGGAGCAGGTCGAGGTCGTGGGCCAGCGAGATCCGGCGCGTGATCGCTGCGGCTTCGTTCAACTCCTGGATTCCTTCCTCGAGTCTTCACTCGGCAAATCGAGCTTGAGGTGCAGCTCCTTCAGCCGTTCCGGCGGCACGGGCGCCGGCGCGCCCATCAGGAGATCCTGGGCCTGCTGGTTCATCGGGAACGCGATCACCTCGCGGATGTTGGTCTCGCCCGCCAGGAGCATCACGATGCGATCGATGCCCGGCGCCGAGCCGCCGTGGGGCGGCGCGCCGTAGCGGAACGCGTTCAGCATACCGCCAAACCGCGCCTCGACCTCTTCACGCGAGTACCCGGCGATCGCGAACGCCTTGAACATGATGTCCGGCCGATGGTTGCGGATCGCGCCGCTCGAGAGCTCGACGCCGTTGCAGACGATGTCGTACTGGTAGGCCTTGATCGTCAGCGGATCGTTGCGCTCGAGCGCCTCGAGGCCGCCCTGCGGCATCGAGAACGGGTTGTGGCTGAACTCGATCTTCTTGCTGTCCTCGTTCAGCTCGTACATCGGAAAGTCGGTCACCCAGCAGAGTCGGAACGCGTTCGCCTCGATGAGCTTGAGGTCCTCGCCGAGCCTCGCCCTCACGCGGCCGGCAAATTTCTCGGCGGCGCCCTTCTTGTCGCAGACGAAGAACACCGCGTCGCCCTCGCGGGCGCCGGTCGCGGTGACGAGCCGGCCCAGCCGGTCCCCGTCGAGGAACTTGGCCAGCGGCCCCTTGGCGCCGCCGTCGCCCAGCGCGACGTAGCCGAGACCAGGCGCCCCCTGCTCGCGCGCCCACTGGCCGAGCTTGTCGAAGAAGCTTCGCGGCTGCGTCGACGCCCCGGTCGCCGGCACCGCGCGGACCACCGCGCCGCCGTCGATGGCCGCGGCGAAGGCTGCGAAGCCCGAGCCGCGGAAGACGTCGGTGACGTCGGCGATCAGCAGCGGGTTTCGCAGATCGGGCTTGTCGGTCCCGTACTTCGTCATCGCCTCGTCGAACGGGATGCGTGGGAACGGCGCCGGCGTCACCGCCGCGCCGGCACCGAACTCCTCGAACACGCCGCCGAGGACGGGCTCGATCGTGGCGAAGACGTCGTCCTGCGTGACGAAGGCCATCTCGAAATCCAGCTGATAAAACTCGCCCGGCGATCGGTCGGCGCGGCCGTCCTCGTCGCGGAAGCACGGCGCGATCTGGAAGTAGCGATCGAACCCGGCCGTCATCAAGAGCTGCTTGAACTGCTGCGGCGCCTGCGGCAGCGCGTAGAACGTTCCCGGGTGAACGCGGCTCGGGACCAGATAGTCGCGCGCGCCCTCGGGGGAGCTCGAGGTCAGGATCGGCGTCTGGAACTCGGTGAAGCCCGCCTCGATCATGCGCCGGCGGATCGACGCGATGACCCGGCTCCGGAGCACGATGTTGCGATGGAGCTTCTCGCGCCGGAGATCGAGGAAGCGGTAGCGCAGCCGCGTCTCTTCGGGAAACTCCGCGTCGCTGTTGACCTGCAGCGGGAGCGGATCGGCCACTGACTGCACGACCAGCTCCGCGGCCGCCAGCTCGATCTCGCCGGTTGCGAGCTTCGGATTGACGGCGGCGGGCGCCCGCGGGACGACCTTGCCGCCCACCGTGATCACGCTCTCGAGGCGGAGCGCCTCCGCGGTCTTGAAGAGCGGGCTCGAGCTGTC
>DATEMW010000542.1:0-4109 GCA_035275385.1 Candidatus Methylomirabilota bacterium
GGAGACTCGGAGCCGTCGAATGGACACTGACGAGATCGGCCGGCTCCTGAAGGCGAGTCTCGACACGCAGCGCGAGCACCTGGCGGAGTATCGCCGCGTCACCGAGCGCTCGCTCGATCTCCAGCAGCGCGCCGTCGCCCGGCAAGAGCAGATGGTCCAGGTATACCGGAAGCTCCTGATCATCGGCGGCGGGCTCGTCTCGATCTTGATGATGCTGCTCGTGTACCTGCTGGTTCGTTACTCGCGCCCCCTGTTCGGCATCTGACCCTGCGATAGAATCGCTTCGAGACATGCCTCGCGCGGTCAGCTCCGCTCGCGTCGTCAACATCGCCGATCTGAGGCTCCTGGCCGAGCGGCGGCTGCCGCGCGCGGTGTTCGGCTACATCGACGGCGGCGCCGACGCCGAATTCACCCTACGCGAGAACTGTCGCGTGTACGACGACGTGATCCTCCGCCCGCGCAACGCCGTTGCGATTCCCGAGTGCGATCTTCACGTGACGGTTCTGGGCCGGCGGCTCGAGCTTCCGTTTCTGCTGGCGCCGGTCGGGAGCAGCCGCATGTTCTATCCGCGCGGCGAGGAGGCGGCCGCCCGCGTCGCGGGGGGTGTGGGCACCGCGTACATCCTGTCGACCCTGTCCGGCTGCCGGCTCGAGGACGTCAAGGCGGCGTCCACGGGCCCGGTCTGGTATCAGCTCTATCTGGTCGGCGGCCGCGAGGTCGCCAGCGCGGCCATCGAGCGGGCGCGCAACGCCGGATTCTCGGCGCTGGCCGTCACGATCGACACGGCGGTCTCGGGGCTGCGAGAGCGCGACGTGCGCAACGGCACGAAGGAGCTCCTCGGCCCGAGCGTGTTGGCGCGGCTTCCCTTCCTGCCGCAATTCCTGGCGCGGCCGCGCTGGCTCGCGGGGTTTCTCTCCGACGGCGGGTTGATGTCGTTTCCGAACGTCGTGATTCCCGGTCAGGGGCCGATGCCGTACGCCGACGTGGGCGCGGCGCTGGAGCAATCGACGGTTGCGTGGCCCGATCTCCGCTGGATCCGCGAGGTCTGGAGGGGGCCGATCGTCATCAAGGGTGTCTTGACCGGCGAGGACGCGCGTCGAGCGGTCGACGAGGGCGCCGAGGCGCTCGTGGTCTCCAATCACGGCGGTCGCCAGCTCGACGGGGTGTCCGCAACCTTGCGGGCGCTGCCGGAGGTCGTCAGCGCCACGAACGGCCGTGCCGAGGTGCTCCTGGACGGTGGCATCCGGCGCGGCAGCGACATCGTCAAGGCGCTGTGCCTGGGCGCTCGGGCGGTACTCTGCGGCCGTGCCTACGCCTACGGGCTCGGCGCGGGCGGTGGCGAAGGGGTCGCGCGGGCCATCCAGATCCTTCGCGCCGATGTGGTACGCACGCTGAAGCTCTTGGGCTGCGCGTCGGTCGGCGAGCTGGACCGCTCCTACGTCGAGTTCCCGCCCGCGTGGCTTCAGTACAAGTGACAGGCCACCGGGTGGCCGCTCGCCTGCTCGCGTAGCGGCGGCTCCACCTCGGCGCAGATCGGCAGCGCCTTCGGGCACCGCGGGTGGAAGCGGCAGCCCGACGGCGGATCGAACGCGCTCGGCACCTCGCCCTTCAGGATGACCTCGTCTCGCACGTCGTCCGGGTGCGCGGGCAGCGCGTTGCTCAGGAGCACCTGCGTGTACGGATGCAGCGGGTTCGCGTAGAGCTCGTCGGCGCGCGCGGTCTCGACGAGCTTGCCGAGGTACATCACGCCGATGCGCGTGCTCACGTACTTCACGACCGCCAGGTCGTGGGCGATGAAGAGATAGCTCACGCCGGAGCGGTCCTGGATCTCGCGCAGGAGATTCATCACCTGGGCGCGGATCGAGACGTCGAGCGCCGACACCGCTTCGTCGAGCAGGATGCACTCCGGGTTCGTGGTCAGCGCGCGGGCGATCGCGACGCGCTGGCGCTGGCCGCCCGAGAGCTCGTGCGGGTAGTCGTCGGCGATCCGCGGCCTGAGCCCGACCCGCGTGAGCGACGCCGCCACGCGCTCCGCCACCTCGGCCCGCGAGAGGTCGGGCTCGGTCTGGGCCAGCGGCTCGCTCACGGTCGTTCGGATCGTCAGCCGCGGATTCAATGAGCTGAACGGGTCCTGGAAGACCGCCTGCACCGCCCGGCGGTAGCCGCCGAGCTCGGAACGGCCGAGCGCATGAATGTTGCTGCCGCGAAAGAACACGCCGCCCTCGGTCGGCCGCTCGAGCGAGAGCACGAGCCGGGCCGTGGTGGTCTTGCCGCAGCCGCTCTCCCCGACCAGGCCGAGCGTCTCGCCGCGACGGAGCACGAAGTCGACGCCGTCGACCGCCTTCACGGTGCCGAACCGCCGGCCGAAGATCGCGCCGCGCGTGAGCGGGAAGTGCTTGGTGAGCCGGCGCGCCTCGAGGACGACCTGCCCGGCTGATTCGGCGGGAGACGCGACCGAGATGGGCGAGACGGTCGCCGCCCGCCGGCCCAGGCCCGCGGTTGCGTCCGCGCGAATGCACGCGACGAGGTGCTCGCCGTCGAGCGGCGCCAGCGGCGGGCGCGCCTCGCTGCAGCGCGGCTCGGCGATCGGGCAGCGCGGCGCGAAGCTGCAGCCTTCGGGCACGCTGGCCAGATCGGGCGGCTGGCCCTCGATCGCGGTCAGCGGCTCGCGTCCCCGGTGCAGGGTCGGCAGGCAGTTGAGCAGCCCGACCGCGTAGGGATGGCGCGGATTGTTGAAGATGTCGCGCGTCCGGCCGAGCTCGACGATGCGCCCGGCATACATCACCGCGACCCGATCGCAGAGCTTGGCGACGATCCCGAGGTCGTGCGTGACGAAGACGAGCGCCAGGTTCGTCTCGCGCTGGATGTCCTTCAGCAGGCGCAGGTATTGCGACTGGATCGTGACGTCGAGCGAGGTCGTCGGCTCGTCGGCGATCAAGAGGCTCGGCTGGCACGAGATCGCGATCGCGCCCGCCACGCGCTGGCGGATGCCGCCGCTCATCTGGTGCGGATAGGCGTGCACGCGGCGCTCGGGATCGCTGATCCTCACCTGCCGCAGGAGCTCGATAACCCGCTCGTGAAGGGCGCGGCCGCGTAATCCGCGATGCAGGGCGAGGGTCTCGGCGATTTGCTCTCCGACCGTCATCGCCGGGTTCAACGACGCCATCGGATCCTGCAGGATCATCGCGATCCGCGATCCGCGCATGCGCCGCATCTCCTCCGGGCTCTTGTCGAGGAGATTCTCGCCGTCGAAGAGGATCTGGCCGCCGACGATCCGGCCGCCCGGCTCGGGCACGAGCCTCAAGATCGAGAGACACGTCATCGACTTGCCCGAGCCCGACTCGCCGACGATGCCGAGCGTCTCGCCGCGGCGGACCGAGAAGCTCGCGCCGTCCACCGCCTTCACGACGCCGCGGCGCGTATAGATGTAGGTGCGCAGGTCGCGCACTTCCAGGAGCGTGTCGGCCATCTCGCCTAGACCTGACGGAGCTTGGGGTCGAGGCGGTCGCGGACCCAGTCGCCGAGGATGTTCAGCGAGAGCACCGTGACGAGGATCGCGATACCGGGCAGGATCGACACCCACCAGGCTTGCTCGATCAGGCCGCGGCCGTCGGCGACCATGACGCCCCAGGACGGGGTCGGCGGCGGGATGCCGACTCCAAGGAATGAGAGCGCGGCTTCGAGCACGATGACGTAGCCGACGTGCAAGGTGGCGAGCACCAGGATCGACGGCGCCAGGTTGGGCACGACGTGGCGGAACATGATCCGCCAGTTCGAGCAGCCGGCGATACGCGCCAGCGAGACGAACTCCTGCTGCTTGATGCCGAGCGTTTCACCGCGCGTGAGCCGCGCATAGCTCGGCCACAACAGGAAGACGACGACGATGATCACGTTCGTGAACGACGGCTCGAATACCACCGACAGGAGCACCGCGATCAGGATGCCCGGGAGTGAAAGCGAGATGTCGGCCAGCCGCATCAGCACCGTGTCGACCCAGCCGCCGAAGAATCCGGCGAGGAGGCCGATCAGGCTGCCCGCCGCGCCCGTCAGTGTGATCCCGACGACCGAGACGGCCAGCGAGATGCGCGCCCCGTAGAGCAGCCGGCTCA
>DATEMW010000543.1:0-5529 GCA_035275385.1 Candidatus Methylomirabilota bacterium
CAGCGGTCGCACGCCGTCTTACGCGCCAATGGCATCGGCGTGCGAAGATTCGTTGTGGGAGGGGTGCTGACATGGCGACAGCGCACTCGGGGCTCGGCTTCTTCGACACGGTCAACATGTACTTCGACAAGGCGGCCGCGCTCACCGACTACCCGCAGGGCCTCCTCGATCAGATCAAGGTCTGCAATTCCGTCTACGCCATTCAGTTCCCGATCCGCCGCAACGGCGGCTACGAGGTCATCTCCGCCTGGCGAGCCCAGCACAGTCATCACCGCGTGCCCGTCAAGGGCGGCATCCGCTACGCGCCGACCGTGGACGAGGACGAGGTCAAAGCGCTCGCGGCGCTCATGACCTACAAGTGCGCGATCGTCGACGTGCCGTTCGGCGGCGCCAAGGGCGGCGTACGGATCGACACGAAGAAGTACACCGTGCAGGAGCTCGAGCAGATCACCCGGCGCTACACAGCCGAGCTCATCAAGAAGAACTTCATCGGCGCCGGCATCGACGTCCCCGCGCCCGACTACGGCACGGGGCCGCGCGAGATGGCGTGGATCTACGATACGTACTCCGCGTTCTACCCGGGCGCCATCGACGCCATGGCCTGCGTCACCGGCAAGCCGGTGACCCAGGGCGGCGTCCGCGGCCGGGTCGAGGCGACGGGCCGCGGCGTGTTCTTCGGGCTGCGCGAGGTGTGCGATCAGGCCGACGACATGAAGGCGCTCGGGCTCTCGCGCGGGCTCGATGGCAAGCGGGTGATCGTCCAGGGGCTCGGCAACGTCGGCTACCACACCGCGAAGTTCTGTCAGGAAGCGGGGTGCTTGATCGTCGGCCTCTCCGAGCGCGAGGGCGGCATCTACCGGGAGGAAGGGCTCGACGTCGACGCTGTCTTACAATTCCAGAAGGAGACGAAGTCGATCGTCAACTTCCCGGGCGCCCGGAACATCACGCCGACGAACGCCACCCTGGAGGCCGACTGCGACATCCTGATCCCGGCAGCGCTCGAAGGCCAGCTCACGCGTGAGAACGCGCCGAAGATCCGGGCGAAGATCGTCGCCGAGGCGGCGAACGGCCCGACGACCGCCGAGGCCGAGAAGATCCTGCTCGACCGCGGCGTCCTGATCGTGCCCGACATCTACCTGAACGCGGGCGGTGTGACGGTCTCGTATTTCGAGTGGATCAAGAACCTGTCGCACGTGCGCTTCGGCCGGGTCGGCAAGCGCTTCGAGGAAGCATCGTACGATCGCATGCTGTCGGCGGTCGAGAAGGCGACCGGACGCTCGTTCCCGCCCGAGGAGCGGCTGAAGATCGTCCGGGGCGCCGACGAGATCGACCTGGTCAACTCCGGGCTCGAGGAGACGATGATCACCGCCTATCACCAGATTCACGAGCTGTGGAAGTTCACGCGAGCCGGCGATCTGCGGACCGCGGCGTTTCTCAGCGCGGTCCGGAAGGTCGCGGCCACCTATCTCGAGCTCGGCATCTTCCCGTAGGCGAAGCACTCGTCGGAGAGCACCCGACCGTTGGCGACCCACGTCGTGCTCGTGAACCCGGAAATCCACTGGAACACCGGCAACGCCGGGCGCACGTGCGTGGCGACCGGGGCGACCCTGCATCTCATCGAGCCGCTCGGCTTTTCGCTCGACGACCGCAAGGTCAAGCGCGCCGGCCTCGACTACTGGAAGCACATCGACCTGCGGGTGTGGCCAAGCTGGGCCGCGTTCGAGCATGACCTGCCGAGCTTCGGCGAGCCGTACTTCTTCGCGCCCGGCGCCGCGCGTCTCGTCTGGGACGCGCCCCTCGCCGCCGCGGAGAGTGTGGTGCTCGTCTTCGGGCGTGAGACCGTCGGCCTGCCGGCTGCACTTCAGGAGCGATATCGCGATCGCCTCCTCGCGCTGCCGATCCTGTCGCCGCGTGTCCGCTCGCTGAACCTGTCGACGAGCGTGGCGATCGCGGTCTACGAGGTGCTTCGTCAGCGCCGATCGAGAGCCAATGGCCTGGCGTAGGCTCGCGGCGATCGGCGTCGCGCGTGACGCATGCGTGGTTCTCGCGATGGCGCTCGCGCTCGCCGCTTCGCGGGCCGAGGCCAGCGTGGGCTTGATCGAAATTCCTGGCAAGGATGGCCACGGCGCCGTCACCGTCTTCTACGCCTCCACGGACGACGCCGCGCCGGTCAAGCGCGGGCCCTTCACCTTTCGCCTGGCCTGGCAGGGGGCGCCGGTCCGCGGCAACGGCCGCCTGATCGTCATCTCGCACGGCTCGGGCGGGTCACCCTGGGTGCACGCAAATCTCGCGCAGACCCTGGTCGCCGAGGGCTTCGTCGTCGCCGTCCCCGAGCACCGAGGGGACAACTACCGGGATCACAGCACGCCTGGGCCCGAGAGCTGGAAGCAACGCCCGGCGGAGGTCTCGCGCGCGATCGACGTCGTCGGCCAGGACGCGCGTCTGCAGTCGCTGGTCTCCCTGGACAAGGTGGGCGTGTACGGCATGTCGGCCGGCGGCCACACGGCGCTGACCCTGGCGGGCGGCCGCTGGTCGCCGGCGCGGTTCACCGAGCACTGCGAGGCGCACATCGCCGACGATTTCCCGGCGTGCGTGGGCCTGGCCACGGCGCTCCGCGGCAACTTCCTCGACGGCCCCAAGACCACGCTCGCGCTGTGGGTGATCCGCGCCCGCTTCAGGGACGCGACGTGGCAGACCTACACGGACTCACGCATCGCCGCGATCGTGGCCGCTGTCCCGTACGCGGCGGACTTCGACATGAGCTCGCTGGCCGCGCCGCGCGTGCCGCTCGGATTGGTCACGGCGCGGCGAGACAAGTGGCTGCGGCCGCGCTTCCACAGCGACGCGGTGCTCGCCGCGTGCGAGCCGTGCGAGCTGGTGGCGGATTTGCCCACGGGCGGCCACGGCGCGCTGCTCTCGCCCATGCCGCCGGGGCTCTCCGGCATCGCGGGCGAGCTGCTCAACGACCCGCCCGGCTTCGATCGCGCCGAGCTGCCCGAGGTCGACGCGAAGATCGTGGCGTTCTTCCGGAAGCGTCTACTCCCCTAGCCCGTCCACGGGTACTTCTTCGCGGCCTTCTCGTTGAGCTCCGTGCCCCAGCCCGGCGACGTCGGGATCGTCATGTGGCCGTCCTTGATCTCGGGCAGCGCCGTGAAGAGCTCGTCGCGATACGGCGTCTGCTCCGGATCGCTCTCCATGATCCGCACGTTGGACACCGAGGCGCACAGGTTGAGGCTCTGGAACGTGCTGAGGTGTCCGTTGTAGTTGTGCGGTGCGATGTTGAGCTCGAAGCTCTCGGCGAGGTCGGCCACCTTCTTGGCCGCCGAGAAGCCCTGCCACTGCACGTCGACCTTGACGACGTCCATCGCATGGAGCTCGAAGTAGGGCCGGTACTGGCGGATCGTCTGCAGCTGCTCACCCGAGCAGATGGGCGCGCGCACCGACGCCTTCAGCTGGGCCAGCGCGTGCGGGTCCTGGTTGTCGATCTCCAGCCAGAAGAGGTCGTACGGCTCGAGCGCGCGCCCCACGCGAATGGCTTCGCTCGGCTTGAAGTTCACGTTGATGTCGAGGCAGATACCGACGTCCGGGCCGACCGCATCCCGCATCGCCGCGATCTGCGCCACCGCCTGCTTGACGATGTCACGGGAGGCCACCTGATCGTGCGGGCCCAGCCGCCCCTGCGAGATCGCGCGCGCCGGCTCGCCCGGCCAGATGATGTTGGTCTTGAACGCGGTGTAGCCGCGGGCGGGCGCCTCGCGCGCCGCGTCGGCCAGATCTTGCAGCGTCTTGAGCGGCTTCGCGCCGAGAAGCTTCCAGTTGTGCGCGCGATAGGTCGCCAGGTGCGACCAGTAGACCCACTGACGCTCCCGGTGCGGTCCGCCCATCAGCTTGTAGACGGGAACCTCGAGCGCCTTGCCGGCGAGATCCCACAGCGCCAGCTCGATACCGGCGATCGCCTGCTGGGTCGCGCCGTACGGCGCCTGGCGAACGGCGCGATAGAGATCGATGTAGTGCTTCTCGACCGACGTCGGGTCCTTGCCGATCAGGCGATGGCCGAGGTCCTGCACCAGCCCGACGAGGCCGCGCGTGATGCCGTCCGAGCCGAACTCGCTGTAGCCCGTGAGGCCTGCGTCGGTGCGGATCGCGCAGAAGCACCACGGCCGGGGCGGCGTGAAGCCGTTGGACACCACGAACGTCTCGATGGCGGTGATCTTCATGTCGGTCCTCTCTCTGTGCGTCGCTTCGAGCTCAGTCGAGCCGCGGCGTGAACCCTTTGACCGTGCGGTACTGCGGCGGCCACGGCAGGTCCCAATTCTGCTCGTACGCAGCGTGCCGCGTCCAGTAGGGATCGTAGAGGTGGCCGCGCGCCAGCACGCAGAGGTCGGCGCGGCCGGCGGCGAGGATGCTGTTGACGTCGTCGTAGGAGGCGATCCCGCCCACCGTCATCGTGGAGATCTCGGCCTCGCCGCGGATGCGATCGCTGAAGGGAGTCTGGTAGAGACGGCCGTATGCGGGCTGCTGATGCGGCACGGTCTGGCCCGTGGAGACGGTAACGATGTCGCAGCCGTGCTCGCGAAGGAGCCGCGCGAAGCCCACGGCGTCGCCGACGTCGAGCCCGCCCTCGGCCCAGTCGGTCGCCGAGATCTTCACCGACATCGGGCGATCCGGCGGCCACACCCCGCGAACCGCGTCGAAGACCTCGAGCGGATAGCGCGCGCGGCGCTCGGCGGAGCCGCCGTAGTGGTCGGTTCTCACGTTCGTCAGCGGCGAGATGAAGCTCGCCAGCAGATAGCCGTGCGCCATGTGGAGCTCGAGCATGTCGAAGCCCGCCTGCTCGGCCATGCGCGCGGCGCTGACGAACTCCTCGCGCACGCGATCCATGTCGCCGCGGTCCATCGCTTTCGGGACCTGGCTGTAGGGATGATACGGAAGGGCCGAGGCGGAGATGAGCGGCCAGTTGCCGTCGTCCAGCGGCTCGTCCATGCCGTCCCACAGCCGGCGCGTCGAGCCCTTGCGGCCGGCGTGCGCGAGCTGGAGCGCGATGCGCGCGGAGCTCGAGCCGTGGACGAAGTCGACGATCCGCTTCCAGGCGGTCAGGTGCTCGGGCTTGTACATCCCGGTGCAGCCGGGCGTGATCCGCCCCTCGCGGCTCACGTCCGTCATCTCCGCGATCACGAGCGCAGCGCCGCCGACCGCGCGCGAGCCCAGATTCACCAGGTGCCAGTCGCCGGGCGTGCCGTCCTCGGCCGAGTACTGGCACATCGGCGAGACCACGACGCGGTTGTCGAGCACCATCTCGCGCAGCCGGAACGGCGTGAACATCGGCGGCGGCGCGGGGGCGGCGGGGCGCGTCGCGACCCAGCTCTGTCGCGCGGCGCCCGAGGCGAACCATCGATCGATCGCGTCGACGAAGCCGGGATCGCGGCGCTTGAGGTTGTCGTGGGTCACGCGCAGGCTCCGCGTCAGGAGGCTCATCGCGAACTGGAGCGGCTCGAGACGGCCGTGATAGCGCTCGGCCTCTTCGAACCA
>DATEMW010000544.1:0-2156 GCA_035275385.1 Candidatus Methylomirabilota bacterium
GCGATACTCGCGCGCGAGGCCGCACGCCAGCGCGGCGACGCGCGCCGCGAGCTCGCGCCACGTCGTCTCGCGCCAGATCCCGAGCTCCTTCGCGCGAAACGCGACGCGATCGGGCCGCGTTCGCGCGCGCTCGGCGAGCAGGCCCGGCATCGTGCTCGCGCGCAACGCCTTGAAATTCATGCCGGGCGGATTATACCGGAGGGGATTATCCTGGGGCCGTCATGACCCTCACCGAGCAGGTGAAAGCTGTCGGCCGGAAGGCCGGTGCGCGCGTGGTCGGCATCGCCGCGGTCGAAGCCTTCCGCGAGAAGGTGCCCGAGGGCTATCGGCCCGAGGACATCCTGCCTGGCGCCAAGAGCGTCGTCGTGGCCGGCGGGGACGGGCCGACGGCCGGCGCCTGGCGCAGCCCGGACCATCGCGTGATGGAGATCACCGGCTACGACCTGCGCGAGAACGTCGCCGTCCATGCGATGTGCGACTTCATCGAGGGGACACTGTCGCACCACGCGATCCAGGCGCCCTCGCTGCCCGTGCACGGCCATGAGCCGCCGATGTCGATGATGCACGCCGCGGAGCTCGCCGGGCTCGGCACGCGCTCGCTGGCCGCGCACATCATCCTGAATCCCGAGTTCGGCCTGCTCTACTACGCGGCGCTGATCACCACCTTGGAGCTCGAGCCCGATCAGCCGCTGGCCGAGCCCGCCTGCCCGCATCCGGGCTGCGTGGCGATGTACAAGCGCATCGGCACCACGCCGTGTCTTCGCGTGTGCCCGGCGTGTCTGAGCGGAACGGTGCAGGACGGGCGCATCCAGCAGTCGACGTACGATCGCGAGAAGTGCCACTCGCGCGCGCAGACCTACGGCATCGGCTCGTTCCAGAAGGGGCTCCTGCAGATCGTGAACGAGGACGATCCCGCGCGCCGGCGCACGATGATCCACAGCGACTTCTTCACGAAGAGCATCCAGTCGCTCGGCTTCTTCCGCGATTCGATCGCCCAGTGCTTCGAGTGCATGCGCGTGTGCCCGGTCGGACGCAAGTACCGGAAGCTGCAATAAATGGATCCGGCGAGCGCCGTTCTCAGGCCACCCTCGGCTGCTCCGGACTCACGGCCCCCGCTCCAATAATGGCCGACTTGCCGTCCGGGGCCACCAAGCAGCTCAAGTCAATGGCGCTCAAGTCGGGCGCCACGGTGTGCGGCGTCGCCGACGCGGCCGCGTTCCTCGCCCGCTCGCCGGAGAAGCAGCGCCCGGACGATCTGCTGCCGGGCGCGCGATCGGTCGTCGTGGTCGGCGGCGCGCAGCCGCGCGAGGGCGACTGGGCGGCGACTTCGCCGTGGGTCATGCAGACGATGGGTACCACCGAGCGCATCCAGGGCGTCGGGCGGCGGCTCGCCCAGTACATCGAGAGCGAGTTCGGCTATTACGCGCTCTACGTGCCGCCCGGCACGGCGAGCGGCGACACGCCGTTCCTGTCGCTGATGCTGGCCGCCGAGCTGGCCGGCCTCGGCTCGAAATCGCTCGCCGGTCCCGTGCTCAACCGTGACCACGGCTTCATGTACTGGAGTGCGGTGATCACCACGGCGCCGTTCGAGACCGACGCCGCCGAGGAGAATCCCGCCTGCCCGGCCCCAGCGTGCCGGGAGATGTGGGATCGCGACCGCACGACGCCCTGTCTGGCCACCTGCCCCGGCGACAACGGCGGGTGCCTCTCGGGCAAGCTCGAGAACGGGCGAGCCGTGCGGACTTTCTACGACGCCGCGCGCTGCAACACGCGCGTGCACACGCACTGGGTCGGCGGATTCCAGAAGGTGCTCGAGGAAACGCTGAACGAGCCCGACCGCGACAAGCGCAAGATGCTCCTCTACGGCGATTTCTTCACGCGAAGCCTGTGGGCGATCACGTACTCGTCCACGAACATCGCGCAGTGCTTCGAATGCATGCGCGTGTGCCCCGCGGCCCACGGGCTCAAGGAGATGAAGTAGGCATGTCGGTCTTCAAGCTCGATCCCGAGGTCTACAAGCGCTACAAGGACGAGGTGCTCAAGCTCTGCAACTCGTTCCAGAAGATCGACCAGCCCGGCCTCTCCGACAAGCAGATCGCCGAGCGCCTGGGGCTCGACGAGCGCACGGTGACCGAGATCCGCTGCGTCGCCGAGCG
>DATEMW010000545.1:0-4175 GCA_035275385.1 Candidatus Methylomirabilota bacterium
TCGGCGCCGCGATTGGGGGCGTCTCGGCGCGGCGCTGCGCCAGGGCCACACGCGCTTCGGCGCGCGCAGCGCGCGGAGACAGGAGGGGTCGCAGACGCGCAAAGATCAGCGGCGCCGCCGTGAGCTGCAGCAGGGTCACCGCCGGTGAGCCCCAGAGCGCGAACGCAACCGCCGCGCTGTAGTCGAGCAGATCGGGAATCATGAACAAGGCGCCCGTGGCCGTCACGAGCAGCGCGTGCAGCCCGCACATCGCGGCCGCCGAGCCGAGCACGGAAAGAACCGAGAGCGGCCGCACGCTGACGAGCCCGACCAGGACGTAGAACACCGGCGGAATCACCAGCGCCGGGAGCACGAGCGCGGGCGAAGCCTCGAGCGGCGTCGCCCTGAGGCCGCGGGCGTGCAGGGCCAGGACCGCGCAGGCGTAGAGCTCGAGGCCGAGCGAGAGCTCGAGCGCCCAGACGAGCCTGACCCGCGACGAGCGTGGCAAGGCCATCAGAGCGCTCGCACGAGCTCCGGCACGGTCTTTCTCACGTAGTAGCGCACCTTGCCGAGCGCGCCCTGATCGCCGACCAGGACGGCCAGGAGCGCGGAGGGCCCGACACCGTGCAGCAGCAAGATTCCGGATTCGTACTCGAGAATCGTGCCGACGAGCTGTCCCTGGCCGAGCTCTCGCCCGATGCCGTCCGAGGCCTCGGCCAGACAGGACGCCAGCGCGCCGGTCACCTCGTCGACGTCAGGGGCCAGGTCGCCGGCCGTCTCGATGAGGAAGCCTTCGCGATCGGTGAGCACTACGAAGCGGACGCCCGGCGTCCCGGCGATCGCCTGCAGTCGCTGCTTGAGGCCCTGCTCCGATGCGGCCGGCGCAGCGGCCACCGATGCCGGCTCGGGCGCCGGAGCGGACACCGACGCCGGCGCGGACTGCGTCGGAACACTGACCGCAGCAGCGGACGGTGCCGACGGGGGTGCGGGCGCCGGCCCAGCAGTCACCTGGGGGACGGACGCAGAAGACACGGGCGCCACGGCCGGTGGCGCGACGCTTTCACGCTTTGCGCCGTTGACGCGGCGGGAGAGCAGGCTGTTGATCTTGCTCAGCAGATCGTCGACGCCGAACGGCTTGAACATCACCTCGTCGGAGCGCACTTCGGCCGCGCGCGCCTGCACGGTGCCGTTGTCGATCCCGGAGATCAGCAGAACCGGCGTGGCGGCGATGGCGGGGTGGGTCCGAACGTACTGGCAGATCTGGTAGCCGTCCTTGTCAGGCAGGATCACGTCGCAGATCACGACGTCGGGGCGGTCGCGCTCGAGCATCTGGATGGCCTCGGCGCCGGACGCCGCCGCGATCACTTGAAGACCACGCCCCTCGAGCGCTTTCTCGACGAGCTTCCTGACGCTCAAGCTGTCGTCGACCACGAGGACCTTCTGCATCACGTCCTCCTAAGAGATCGGAGCCACGGCCGCGTCGGCGCGGCCCTCGTCGATTTCGGCGGCGGCGCTCAGCAGGATCTGCTTGAGGTCCCGGTGAATCGTCTTCGCGCCGGCGATGGCCGCCGCGTCGAGCGGATTGAACGCGAAGCTCCCGCTGGCCTCGCCGTGCGCCGCGACCAGCAAGGTGGCGAAGGCGGTCTCACCGATGAGCCCGAAGAACTCCGCGTGCACGACGCGTCCGTGGTCGAAGAACACGGTGCCGCGTCCCGCCGACAGGGTCACCACGAGCTGCCCGGTCTTGTTACCGAGCGCGATCGCCTGCGTGATGTCGGGCAGCTCCATGACCGCAAGCGATCCGCGCAGGCCGTGGGCGCCGTCAGGCTGGGCGCCGGGCGCGGCCGGCTCGGTCTTCGCGACGGCCGGCTGCGCGGCGCGCCCCAGGAGGGTGGCCACCTCGGACACGATCGCGGTCAGCGGCAGATCGCCGGCGAGCGTCTGGTCCGGCTTGTCCTCGGGCATCGTCGCGGCCGCCTCGTCACCCGGGCTCGCCAGGAGGAGGAACAGCACGCCGGTCATCAGCGGGTCCTTGCGGACGATGGAACAGAGCTCGTAGCCGTCGATGTCGGGGACGCCGACCCGGCTCACGATCAGGTCGGGCCGATTGCGCTCGAGCATCGTCAACGCGAAGGAGCCGCTGGTCACGGCCAGGACATCGGTGAAGCCATCGCGCGTCAGGGCGTCCTGCAGCGCGGCCAGCGCCGTCCGATCCGGATCGATCAGCATCACCCGCGGCATGGCTCAGGCTCCCGCTCGCGCCGGCGTCGTGGCCGCCAGCGACTCGATCAGCCGGACGAAGCTGGCCTCGTCGACCGGCTTGGCCACGTAGTGCTCGACGCCGAGCTCTCGCGCGAGGCTCACGTGCTTGGCGCCGGCCCGGGTTGTCAGGACGACGACCGGAAGATCACACGTCGTCGGCTCGCGGTTGAGGTTGCGGATCAGCTCGTAGCCATTGAGCCGCGGCATCTCGAGGTCGGTGACGACGACGTCGGCCGCCTGCTCGGACAGCTGCTGTAGCGCCTCGGCGCCATCGCGAGCGGTGACGACGTGGAACCCGGCGCGCTCGAGCATTCCGCCGACGAACTTGCGCACGCTCACCGAGTCGTCGACGAGCAGGACACGGCGCTTGGCTTCGGCGGCCGGCGCCGCCACCGCCTCGCGCTCGCGGCGAAATTCGGCGGGCGGCGCCCAGGCCGACGCAGCGCTCATCTCGAGGAGCTTCAGCGAGTCGAGGAGCAGCACGACACGCCCCTGGCCCGTGACGGTCGCGCCGGCGAAGGGCCCGATACCTTGCAGAAACGCGCCGAGGTTCTTGATGACGATCTCTTCCTTGCTGAGAAACTCGTCGACGACCACGGCCAGCGTCTTGCGCCCCGTCCTGAGCGCGACGACCGACAGCGGCCCGTCGATCTGGCGGCCGGCGATCTGGAGCACGCGGTCGAGCCGCACGAGGTCCACGCTCTCGCCCTCGATCTCGATCGCTTCGACGCCGTCGACGGTCCGGATGTCCTCGGGCTTCGCGTGGATCGCGCCCTTGACCGCGGGGACCGGAATCGCGAGGATCTCGGATCCCACGCTCACCATGAGCGCGTCGGCGATCGCGACGGTCAGCGGCAGCCGGATCCTGAACCGCGTGCCGCGGCCCGGCTCGGTCTGGACCTCGATCTCGCCGCCAAGGCGGCTCACGTTCGCGCGCACGACGTCCATCCCGACGCCGCGACCCGCCGCTGTCGTCACCGACGTCGCCGTGCTGAGCCCAGGCAGAAAAATCAGGTCCAGGATGTCGCGCTCGCCCAGGCGCGCCAGGGTCTCGGCGCTGACGAAGCCGCCGCGGCGCGCCGCCTCGGCGACCGCGTCCACGTCGATGCCCCGGCCGTCGTCGGCCACCTCGATGTAGATCGAGCCGCCCTTGTGCGCGGCGCCGAGGTGGATCGTCCCCTGCGGCGGCTTGCCGGCGCTGCGCCGCTCCTCCTCGGGCTCGATGCCGTGCGCGATCGCGTTGCGCACGA
Source organism: Candidatus Methylomirabilota bacterium (assembly GCA_035275385.1). Lineage (GTDB taxonomy): Bacteria > Methylomirabilota > Methylomirabilia > Rokubacteriales > CSP1-6 > AR31. Next base: position 3,492 of record DATEMW010000545.1, read on the forward strand.
GATGGATCAGCGGATCGGCCATCAGCTCGACGATCGTGGTGTCCATCTCGACCGTTTCGCCGCGGACCTCGAGCACGACGCTCTTGCCCGCCGCCCGCGAGCCGTCGCGGACCATGCGCACGAAGGGCGCGAACAGTCGGCCGACCGGCACCATGCGCGCGCGAGTGATCTGGCCCCGCAGATCGCCGCTGAGCCGCTGCACACCGCCGGCATCCTCGCGTACGACCCGCACCAGCCCCGTCACCTCGTGCTGGATCTCGGTGAGGTCGCTCGAGATCTCGCCGACCCGTCGAGCGAGCAGGTTGAAGTCGTCGTAGCGGTCGAACTCGAGCTCGTCGAAGAATTCACCCAGCGGTGAAGCGCCGGGCTCGCCCGAGCCACCGCCGGACGGGCGCGCGGGCGGCACCAGACGATCCGCGTACTTCGATTCGAACTCGGCGACCGTCTGGGTCATGCGCGATTGCGTGAACGACAAGAGCTCGCCCGCCTGCTCGAGCTGTGTCAGGTGGCGCTCCAGACGGCTTCGCGTGATCACGAGCTCGCCCACCAGGTTCATCAGCGCGTCGAGGCGGTCGAGGCTCACGCGGATGCTCGGGCGAGCTCGCCGCGCGGCGTCGCGCGCCGGCCGGCCTCGCACCGGGGTACGGGTGGCGGGCTCGGCTGCGGGCTCGGTGCGCTCGGCAG
>DATEMW010000546.1:0-2566 GCA_035275385.1 Candidatus Methylomirabilota bacterium
GCCGCGCGCGACGTGGAGATCGAGATCGAAGGCGATCTGGTCTCGGCGCCCTACGTGACGATGACGTTGTCGACGATGCAAGAGTTCGGCGTGCAGGCGGAGCGCGAGGGCGACCGGCGCTTCCGCGTCGCCTCGGGGCAGCGCTACGCGGGCCGCCGCTACGCGGTGGAGCCGGACGCTTCGGGCGCGTCGTATTTCTTCGCGGCGGCCGCGGTCACCGGCAGTCGTGTGGTCGTGCCGCGGCTCGGCCGGCGCTCGGCCCAGGGCGATCTGGGCCTGCTCGACGTGCTCGCGCGCATGGGCTGCGAGGTCGCGATCGAGGCCGAGACGATCACCGTGCAGGGCCCGGCGCGCCTGCGGGCGGTCGAGGCCGACTTCACCCGCATGGGCGACGTCGCGACAACCCTGATGGCGATCGCCCCGTTCGCCGATGGCCCGGTGACGGTGCGCGGGGTCGCGCAGACCCACTACGAAGAGAGCGACCGTCCGGTGGCCGCGGCCACCGAGCTCCGACGCATGGGCCTGCACGTCGACAGCACGTGGGACTCGGTGACGATCCATCCGGGCTCGCCGCGGGCGTGCGAGGTTCAGACGTACGACGATCATCGGATCGCGATGAGCTTTGCGGTGACGGGGTTGCGGGCGCCGGGCATCACGATCGCGAATCCCGAGTGCGTGTCCAAGACGTTCCCGGAGTTCTTCGAGGTCCTGGCAGGCCTGACCAAGCCGAGGTGACCGTGATCAACGTTTACGCGCTCTGCACCGGCCTCATCGAGCTCGATCGCGCCAGCATGGTGTCCGATCTCACGCCCGGACAGCCGTGGACCGTACCCGTGCTGAGCTTTCTGGTGAGCCACCCGAAGGGCAAGCTCTTGTTCGACACCGGCGTGCACTGCCAGGCGCGGATCGACCCGCTCAAGCGCCTCGGGGCCGAGCGGATCAAGCGCCTCGCGGTCAAGTCGCGCGAGGGAGACGACGTGGTCCCGCGGCTCGCCGCCCTCGGGCTCAAGCCCGACGACATACGCTTCGTCGCCAACTCGCACCTGCACTTCGACCACTGCGGCGGCAACGAGTTCTTCCCGCGCGCGACCTTCCTCGTGCAGCGGGCCGAGCTCGAGGCGGCGCGCCGTCCCGGCTTCGTGCCGAGCTATAGCCCGAGCCCGCTCGACTTCGATCATCCGCTCGACTACCGCATGCTCGAGGGCGAGCACGACGTGTTCGGCGACGGCTCGGTCGTGCTGCTGCCGACGTACGGGCACACGCCCGGGCATCAGTCGCTGCTGGTCCGCTCCGGCAAGCAGGCGCAGATCGTCGCCGCGTCCGATGCGTGCTACACGCGAGAGAACATGGACCGCGACGTGCTGCCGAAGATCCTCTGGAACCCCGCGGTGATGTTCGAGTCGCTGGCGACGCTTCGCAAGCTGCGCGACCAGGCGGGCGCCACCATGTTCTACGGCCACGACCCGGCGCAGTGGGAGACGATGCCGCGCGTGCCGAGCGCGGTGCTCTGATGCGCTTCGGGCTCTTCTATCAGGCGTCCGAAGCGGAAGGCCAGACGCACGCCGAGCGCTACGCCGAGATGATCGACATGATCGCGCTCGGCGACACGCTCGGGTTCGACGTGGCCTGGCTCGCCGAGCTGCACTTCGGCGGCGCATTCTCGCTCCTGTCGAACCCCTTGATGCTGGTGCCGGTGATCGCGCAGCGCACCCCGCGCATCCGGATCGGCACGGCCGTCACCCTGCTGCCGCTGCACCATCCGCTCAGCTGCGCCGAGCAGGCGGCCACCGCGGACGTGCTCTCCGGGGGCCGGCTCGAGTTCGGCGTCGGCCGCGGGTCGATCCCGAGCCAGTTCCACGGCTTTCGCGTGGCGGTGTCCGAGAACCGCGCGCGCTTCGACGAGTCGCTCGAGATCATCCGCCGAGCGTGGACGCGGGAGCGCTTCAGCTTTCAGGGCGCCTTCTATCAGGTCGAGGACGTCGCCGTGGTGCCGCGCCCGCTCCAGCGGCCGCACCCGCCGATCCGCGTGGCCGTGCACACGGCCGAGAGCTTCGCCCACATCGGCGACCTCGGCCTGCCGATCTACTCGGGGACGACGACCACGCCGCTGCCGCAGCTACGCGAGTACATGGGGCTCTACCGCTCGCACCTGGCGGCGGCGGGACACTCGTGGCAGCCGGATCAGATGGCGCTCATGCTGCCCGTGCACGTCGCCGCGACGCCGTCGGCCGCGCGCGACGCGATGCGCGCCGGCGTGCTGAAGTACTACAAGAACATCGAAGCGATCTTCGCGCAGCTGCCGGACTCCTACGCCGACCATCTGCCGCGGCTGGCGACGATCCGCGAGACCATCGCCAATCTGCCGTACGAGAAGTTCTGTCGCGACCAGGGCGTGTTCGGCGACGCGGCCGAGGTCATCGATCGGCTGCAGGCCGCGCGCGATGACTTCGGCCTCTCGCAGATCATCTGCTGGTTCGATCAGGGCAACATGCTGCCGCGCGCGGAGGTGGAGCGCACGATGCGGCGATTCGCGGAACGGGTGATGCCGAAGCTCGTGTGAGGAGGC
>DATEMW010000547.1:0-8537 GCA_035275385.1 Candidatus Methylomirabilota bacterium
GGCGTCCGGCGCACGAACGAGCCGGCTGAGCTCGCGTGCGATGTGACTGCGCTCGGCTCCGTCTACCTCGGCGGCGTCACATGGACGCAGCTGGCCCGATCCCTGCGCGTCGCGGAGCTGCGGTGGGGTGCGCTCGCTCGCGCCGACGCGCTGTTCCGTAGCGCGTCCGCGCCGTGGTGCCCGGAGATCTTCTGAGGCGCGCCCGCGCGCTATTTCATCGTGCGCGGAATGAAGAGCGCCAGGTCGGGGAAGAGCATCAGGAGTGCGAGCAGCAGCCCCATCGCGACCAGGAACGGTGCCGTCCCGATGAACACGCCCTGGATCGACACGTCCTTCGACATGCCGGAGATCACGAAGACGTTCATGCCGATCGGGGGCGTGATCAGCCCGACCTCGACCAGGAGGACCAGCACCACGCCGAACCAGATCGGGTCGTACCCGAGCGCCTGGACGACGGGAAAGAAGATCGGAACGGTGAGCAGCACCATCGCGAGGCTGTCCATCAAACCGCCGAGGATCACGTAGGTGACGATGATGAAGATCATCACCCATGTCGCCGGCACGGGAAGGCTCGAGAAGAACGCGGCCAGCGCCATGGGGACCTTCGTGACGGCCATGAAATAGCCCAGGACGATCGCGCCGATGAGAATACCGAAAATCATCGCGGTCGTTGTCGTGGTCGCGACGAGGGCTTCGGTCAACGAGTGTCGGGTGACCTTGCCGCGAGCGGCCGCGAACAGGAACGCGCCGAACGCGCCGACGGCGGCCGCCTCGGTCGCCGTGAAGACGCCGAGATACATACCGCCGATGACGACGAAGAAGAGCGCCGCGACCGCCCAGACGCGGCGCAGCGCGGCGATCCGCTCGAGGAACGGCGTACGAACGATGGCGGGCCCCAGGCGAGGATCGACCCATGTCACGAGCGCGATGGTTCCGACGAAGAGCGCGACGAGAACGGCGCCCGGCGCGATGCCAGCCAGGAAGAGCTTGCCGATCGACTGCTCGGTCAGAAACCCGTAGATCAGGAACATGACGCTCGGCGGGATCAGGATGCCGAGGGTGCCGCCGGCGGCGACGCAGCCGGTGGCCAGCTTGGCGTCGTAGCCGACCTTTCGCATTTCAGGCAGCGCGATCGTGCCCATCGTTGCCGCGGTCGCGAGGCTCGAGCCAGAGATGGCCGCGAACCCGCCGCAGGCCACCACGGTCGCCATCGCGAGCCCGCCGCGGAAGTGACCGAACCAGCGGTTCGCCGTGTCGTAGAGCTCCTGGCTCAAACCGGCCATCGTCGCGAAGTGTCCCATCAGCACGAAGAGCGGCAGCACCGTCAAGGTGAACGAGGCGACGTTGCCGTAGGGCACGAGACCGAGCATCGCCAGCGCCGCCTGCCAACCGCTGAGGTAGGCGAAGCCAAAGAAGCCGACGACACCCATCGCGACGCCGATGGGCACGCGCAACGTCATCAGCACGAGCATCGCCACGATGCCGAGGATCCCGATGCCGGTGGCGGTCATGGACGGGTCAGGCGCTGGAACGCCGCCACGCCCCGGGCGACCAGTGCGAGCGTGAAGAGCAAGGTGCCGGCGGCGGCGACCCACACGAAGGGTGCGATCGGCAGACCGAGATTCGGTGTGGTCTCGCCGGCACGCCAGATGTTCTGGGCGTGCAGCGCGGTCCGCCAGGTGATGGCGCCCCAGAAGGCCGTGCTCAGAGTGGCCGCAAAGGTCTCGCTCAAGGCGCGGGCGCGCTGCGGCAGCTTGTTCACGACGACGTCGATGTCGACGTGGCCGTTGCGGAGCTCGGTGACGGCGAAGGCGCCGAAGACCAGGAAGACCATGAGCAGCTCGCTCAGCTCGAGCGCGCCCGGCAGCGGCCGATTGAAGAGATACCGGCCCGCCACGTCGGTGACGGTGACGATCGTCATCGCCGCGAGCCCGGCCAGGCTGAGTACGTTCGCGACGCCGACCGCGCCGCGAAGGAGCGCGCCCATGGCTCGACGCCTCAGGGGTCGTACTTCTTGATGGCCTCGCGCAGATCTCGGAGGATCTGCTTCGCCGGCAGCCCCTTGCCCTCCATGCTGGTCAGCCATTCGTCCTCGACCGGCTTCAGCTTGGCGGCCCATCGCGCCCGCTCCTCGGCGGGGACGGTATAGATGGTCGCGCCGACCTTTTTCGCGGCGGCGATGCCCTCCAGCTCATTCTTGTCCCAGACGGCGCCGGTGAACTCGGCGCCCCACGCGCCGCTGAGGTCGTCGATGACCTTTCGTAGATCCGGCGGCAGGCTGTCGTATTTCTGCTGATTCATGATGGTCATGAGCGGTGTGGCGTAGAGATCGACGACAGTGTGGTGGCGGAGCACCTCGGAGAGCTTGAACGAGTACACCGCCTCCCAGGGAAAGATGGTGCCGTCGACGACGCCGCGCTCGAGCGCGTTGTAGGCTTCGGGCGCCGGGATCGTGACCGGCGTGGCGCCGAGCGCTTTCACCATCGCGACCGTCCACGGCGTCGCCGATCGGATCTTGAGCCCGGCGAGGTCCTCGGGAGTGCGGACCGCCTTCTTGGCCATGTGGAACTGCCCGGGCGGGTGCACCCAGATCCAGAGCATCTTGATGCCGCTGAACTCGGACTTGAGGTCCTTGTCGTAGATGGACCACACGGCCTGGCTGCCGCCCTTGGCGGTCTTGAACAGCAGCGGCAACTCGGTGACCGAGCTGCGCGGGAATCGGCCCGGCGTGTACCCGAGGGCCGCGAACCCCATGTCGGCGATGCCGTTCTTCACGAGGTCCCAGTGATCGGAGGCCTTGCCGAGCGTCGAGCCGGGGTAGATCGTCACCTTGAGCCGGCCGCCGCTCTTCTCCTCGATCATCTTGCTCCACGGCACCAGCACGCCGACGTGGTGGCCGTGACCGACGCCGACCCAGCTCGAGAACTTGAGCTCGATCGGCTGCGCCTTGTCCTGTGCAGCGGTCGGCGTGAGCCACGCGAGAGAAGCGAGGGCCAGGGTCAGCGCGAGCGTCAGGGCATAAGCCACACGTCGATGGCGCATGGAAAGTCTCCTCGCCGGCTTTGAGTTCGGCTGAGACTACCAGAAAAGGGCCCGGTCGGCGATCGCGCTCAGGAACGTTCGGTGCCCGGGCGGCTGTCGCGATCGAGAAAGTAGTTGATCCAGGAGCTGGTGTCGGAGAGTCGGCGATCGGGCGGCGGCACGTAGGTTCTGAGCGCGTCGACCGAGCCCGCAGCCTTGGCGCGATCGTACACGGCGACCCAGATGCACGGCGTGTCGGGAACTACCTCGCAGCGGCCGCTGTCGGTCCCGCCGCAGGGCCCGTTGCGCAGCTGCTTGGGGCATGTCTGCGGGCACACGTACTCGAGGTGGCCGAGCACGCAGTTGCCGCATGCCTGGCACCCGAACAGCGGCTTCTTGATCGCCAGCTCGGCGCGCTCCAGGAGTGCGGCCGCGAGCTTTCGGCGATCGATCCATGCGAGTACGCGCGTGAGGACGCGGCGGGTCCACGTATCGCGGTTGACCGGGAAGGCGCGCCCGATCCGGTCGAGGACACGCGGCAGGAGCTCGAGGCGACGACGCTCCTCTCCGGCGCCCGCACGCTCCCGCGACGTTCGCGCGGAAGGCGATCGAAGCGACGTCCTCGCATCCGGAAGATAGAAGCCGCCGGCGGCCCCGTAGCCGAGCTCGGCGGCCAGCGTTTCCCAGCCCGGCGCCAGCTCGTCGGCGCGCCGGATGATCCAGGCGATTTGCGCCGCGTCGTGGGTGCCGCCGATGTACGCCCCCGCGTAGCCGAGGCCCCGCAGCACCGCGACGGTTCGCGCCGCGCGTTCCAGCCGAGCCTGGCGGCCGCCGTCGTTCGCGCGGCTTTCGGCGCGCACGGCGGCGAGCAGCTCGGGCGAGACCCAGCAGCCCGGCGGCCGCCCGGTCGCCATCCGCTCGGCCGTCTTGGGCCCGAGCACGTAGACGTTGCCGAGCAGCGGCGTGCTGAGCCCGCGCGCGTCGAGGTAGCGCCGGAGCTCGGCGAACTTGCGCACGTCCCAGCCGACCTGCGTCACGGCCACGTCGGCTCCGGCGGCGATCTTCTTTTCGAGCTTGACGTACTGATAGACGCAGTCGGCCTCGGTGTACTTGAACGGCGAGACCGCGACCGCGATGTGAAACGGCACGCCGCCACGGCGCCGCTCGTCGATGAGCCGGACGAGCTGGACCGAGTCGAGATCGAAGACCGGTGGCTGATCGCCGCCGCCGGGATAGTCGCCGGTGAGCGCGAACACGTTCTCGAGCGAGAGCGCGTGCATGTCGTCGAGGCTCTTGGCGAGCCCGCGCCGATCCTGGCTCACGCAGGTCAGGTGGATGTTGGGCGTGAGCCCGCGTGCGCGCGCGGCCGCCGCGACCCGCAGGGGATCGTGCCCCATCGCGCCGCCGGCGTAGCTGGTGACGCTGCCCGCCACCACCGCCGGAATGCGGGCCAGGCTCGACGCCGCCTCGAGCAGCCGCGCCTCGCGCGTCAGCGCGGAAGCGACGAGCTCGACGACGTAGCAGAAGCGCTTGGCCGCCAGCGCGTCGCGCAGCGGATTCGTCACCCGTCGAGCTCGCGCCGCACGAGCTGCGCGCCCTCGACCATGGCGCCGAGCTTGGGGAAGGCGACCTCGCGCGGCAGATGGAGCAGGCCGCAGTCGGGATTCACCGAGAGCCGCTCGGCCGGCAGGATCGCGAGCGCCTCACGGATGCGCTCGGCCACGATCGCGGGTGTCTCGACGTCGTGCGTCTTCACGTCGATGACGCCCAGGCCCAGGGTGAACGGCGCGTCGAACTCCTTGAAGAGCCGCAGGTCCTCGCTGCCCCGGCGCGCGAACTCGAGCGTGATCTGATGGATCCGCGCCTCGAGGACCGCCGGGAACAAATAGCGGTAGCTGCCTTCCCACGACGGCTTGCCGTAGCGATTGCCGTAGCAGACGTGCAGGCTCAGCCGCGCGTCCACGCCTTCCACCAGCGCGTTGATCGCGCGCACGCCCCACGGCAGATCCTCGGGAAAGCCCGAGTAATACGGCTCGTCGATCTGGATCTGCTCCGCGCCCGCGCGCACGAGCTCGCGCAGCTCGAGGTTCATGATGCGCGCGATCTCGACCGCAAACGCCTCCTCGGTCGGGTAGTGCTGGTTGCGGATCCGCTTGACCAGCGAGTGGGGGCCGGTGACGGAGACCTTGGTCCGCCGGTCCGTGAACCGCCGCAGGAAGCGGAAGTGCTCGACCAGCCCGAGCGGGGCCATCGGCATCCGGTTGCGCACGACGCAGTCGTAGAAGTCGTAGTACGAGGTCTTGCCGCCGCGGTCGATCTCGACGCCGGGCAGCCGCGTGGCGAAGTAATCGATCATGTTGTCGCGGCGGAGCTCGCCGTCCGAGACGACGTCGAGCCCGGCGACCTCCTGGTCCTTGATCGCGGCCTTCACGGCAGCGTCGTGCATCTCGTCGAGGTCGTGCGCGGTGATCCGCCGGCGCAGGAAGTCGTTCTTCGCGCGCTCGAGCCAGGCGGGCATCGAGTAGCTGCCGACGACGGCCGTGGGAAGACGATGAGCTGCCATGCTGTGCCTCACTCGCGAAGTGTCGTGTAGAGAATGCTGGTGCGCGAGCCCGGGCGATAGCGGAACGGCGCGAAGTGGACATCGTACCCGGTGCGCGCGCCGACCGCGCGCAAGAGCGCGCCGTTCACCCAGTTCACGACCGAGCCGTCGAGCTTGCCCGGCCCCCGAAAGCCCTGACGATATTCGTCCATCGTGGCGACGAAGATGTCCTGAACTTGGAGATAGCCGCGCGGATGGAGGAGCGGCACGGTGTTGACGAAGCTCTCGACGGCGCCGCCCGAGATGTGAAAGCGCACGTCGGCCGGCGCCGACGCCAGGAGCTCGTCGAGATCGTCGCCGTGCAGGCCGGGAGGCAGCGGCACGTCGGCCGTGCCTTCGAGACGGCGCAGGCGCTCTTCGAGGCAGAGCCCGTCCCAGACGGCCCGCCAGAACGCCACGCCGCGCGGACGATCGCCGAAGAGATCGGGGCCGGTCTCGAGCAGCCGCGCGATGGTCGGACGCAGCTCGGCCGGCCCCACGCCGCACGCCGTGGCGATCGCGCGCGCGGCCGGCTCGGGAAGGTAGGCGCGCGTCTCGACGAGGTAGAGCTGTCCATCGCGCCGCACCAGCTCGTCCACCGGCAGGTTGTCGTAGACGTTGGTCAGGTGGACGTAAAGGATTTTGTAGCGGAGGAACGACAGCGCGCGCAGCGGGTTCAGCGCATCGGTTGCGATCATGCTGACCACGCCGCGATGCGCGTCCACCGCGCTCATCGCGCGGTCGAGCGTCGGCAGCGAGTAGTCGGCGAGCAGGAAGCGCAGCCGCGGATAAAATCCCGTCGCGCGCGCCTCGTCGAGCGCCTTGAAGCGGTCGAGCCAGAGCCCGGCGCGCGTGCCCGAGCCCACGCCGATCTCGAGCGCGAAGATCTCGGCGGGCAGCTGGCCGCGCTTGTCGAGCTCGACCAGCAGAGTCCAGAAGTCGGCGACCGCGTCGGCCACCGCGGCCGGATCGTTGGCGTCCGAGCGGCCGCTCGGCAGCGCCGCCTCGAAGCCGCGGCCGGATTCGCGCTCCCAGTCGCCGAGGCGCTGCCAGAACAGGCGATTGAACTGCCAGATCGTGCTCTGGCCGAGGGGCGCCCAGTCCTCGACGACGACCTCACCGGTCGTCTCGCGCTCGACGGCGCCGACCGACGCGAGCGCGCCGCCGAGCGCGTCGATCAACCCGTCGCGGGGGACCCGGCGCAAGTCGACCGCGAGCTCCGCGAGCGCCATCCGCGCGCCCTGCGCGTCCGCCGCGTGGCGCACCGTCACCGGCTCGCGGAAGTTCGCCCGGTACTGGATCCAGTCGAGGTGCAGGCGAAGATGCGGCAGGAGCTCCGGGTCCAGCCGCCCCTGGTCGGCGAGCGCGAACAGCGAGGCCAGGACCTCGCCGGCGCCGGTCTCGCCCGGCTTGGGCAGGAAGTTGAGGTGGACGATCACGGGGCTAGAATACTGGACGCGAGGAGCCTATGAGCGAGATCGTGGTGACCCGACTGACCCCGGTATTCGCCGCGCGCGTCGACGGCGTCGACATCACACGCGAGCTCGACGCGCCGGCCTGGGAGCGCGTGCGCGCGGCGTTCGAGGAGCACTCGGTGGTGGTCTTCCGCGGCCGGGCGCTGGACGACGAGCGCCAGGTCTCCTTCAGCCGGCGCTTCGGCAACCTCGAGGTCACGCGCAGCATGAATCCGGCCGCCGGCACCCCGTTCGCGCGGCAGTCGAACCTCGACATCAAGACCGGCGACGTGATCCCGGCGGGCGACCGGCGGATGGTCTACCAGCTCGCCAACATGCTCTGGCACAGCGACAGCTCGTTCAAGCCGGTCCCGTCGCTCTGCTCGCTGCTCTCCGCGCGGATCGTGCCGCCCGAGGGCGGCGCGACCGAGTTCGCGAGCATGCGCGCCGCGTACGCCGCGCTCTCGGACGAGATGAAGCGGCGCGTCGCGGCGCTCACCGTGGTGCACGACTTCGCGTGGTCGCGCGACCAGGTCCAGCCCGGCTTCTTCACCGACCGTGAGCGCGCCGAATATCCGCCGGTGCGCCATCCGCTGGTGCGCGCCAATCCGGTCAACGGGCGCCGCGCGCTCTTCATGGGTGCCCACGCCTCGCACATCGAAGGCATGTCCGTGGCCGAGGGCCGCGCGCTCTTGAAGGAGCTGCTCGACCACGCGACGCAGCCGGCGTTCGTCTATCGTCACGAATGGCGCGAAGGCGACCTCGTCATCTGGGACAACCGATCCGTCTTGCATCGCGCGACACCGTTCGACAACGTGCGTCACAAGCGTTTGATGCAGCGCACGACCATCTCCGGAGATCCCGCCGAGCCGACGCTCGCCACGAGCGCGTAGCGTTTCGCTGGCGCTCGACTCGCTCGTCTCCGGGCGTAGGATGAGCTTGAAGGTCCCGAGCGAATCCGCGTTCAGGGAAATCCCCGACGCGATGGAGGTGAAGTGTGAGCCAACACGGTAAGGCCAAGTCAGTCCCGGAAGGCATGCACCGCGTCACGCCCTATCTGATCATCGACGGCGCGGGACGCGCGCTCGACTTCTACAAGCAGGTGTTCAAGGCAACCGAGCGCATGCGGATGCCCGGCCCCGACGGGAAGATCGGACACGCCGAGATCACGATCGGCGATTCAGTGGTCATGCTGGCCGACGAGCATCCGGAGATGGGCGCGCGCGGGCCCCGCGCCTTCGGCGGCGCGGCCGTGGGTTTCGTGGTCTACGTCGACGACGTGGATGCGACGGTGAAAGCCGCGGTCGCCGCAGGGTCGAAGATGCTCCAGCCTGTTGAAGACAAGTTCTACGGCGACAGGATGGGCACGATCGAGGACCCGTTCGGTCATCACTGGCACGTCGCGACCCACAAGGAAGACGTCCCGCCGGAAGAGCTGAAGCGCCGCGCGGCTGCAATGGCCAAGAGCGGCTGATCGCTCG
>DATEMW010000548.1:0-2486 GCA_035275385.1 Candidatus Methylomirabilota bacterium
CTCCTGATCGGCGAGATGCGCGCCGCGGCCAACGGCACGCTCGACGTCCACCGCATTCCCGCCGCGGGCCACTGGTCGGCGTACGAGAACGCCGCGGAAGTGAACAGAAAGATGCTGGAGTTCTTCTCGAGCTAGCCGGCGGCTACGCCGTCGCGAGCTTGCGAAGCTCGACGTTCTCGTCCGCGAGCTTCTTCGGATCGATCGACGCGCGGCGGCGCACCATGTCGACGGCGGCCTTCAGCTCGCTGTCGCTCTGAGGGTCCTCGGGATCGCCGCCGCGGTTCAGGCCGATGGCCGCGCGCACGATGCCGTCCTTGAGATAGAAGCCGAGGAACTTGCGCGACTCCGGCCGCCCTCGGAACACCACCCGATCCCAGCCCGGCGCGAACCCGACGTATTCGATGAGGTGCTCGTACTGATCGGACCAGAACGTGTGGACGTAATCGTAGAGCTGCGTGCCGCCCAGCAGCGAGCGGGCCGCGGCGCGTCCCTGCTGGTAGCCGTTGTTCCAGTGCTCCACGCGCAGGCGGCCGAAGATCGGATGCAGATGGTTGGTCACGTCGCCCGCGGCGAACACGTCGGGCAGCGAGGTGCGGCACCGCTCGTCGACCAGCACGCCGTTGTCGACCTGGGCGCCGGCGGCCTCGAGCAGCTCGACGTTGGGGACGATGCCGATGCCGGCGACGACCAGGTCGCACTCGAACACGCGATTCTTCCGCGTTCGCACCCGTTCCACGCGATCCCCGCCCTCGAGCGCCGCCACCGAGTCCTCGGAGATGAGCTCGACCCCTTTCTCGCGGTGGATGTCGGCGAGTACCTGGCCCACCTCGTCGCCGACGACCCGCGCCAGCGGCACGCGCCCGCCTTCGACGGCCACCACCTCGACGCCGAGCTGGCGCAGCGAGGCCGAGACCTCGGAGCCGATGAAGCCGAATCCGATGACGACCGCCCGGCGGCCGCGCGAGGCCGCGGCGCGGATTCGATCGCAGTCCTCGACCGTGCGGAGCTGAAAGACGCCGGCGAGATTCGCTCCCGGCACCGAGAGGGTTCGATTGCGGCTGCCGGTGGCGACCAGCAAGCGGTCGTACACGACAGACTCGCCGGTTTCGAGCACGACCACCTTCTGCTTGGCGTCGATCGAGGCGGCGCGCACGCCGAGCTTGAGCTGGATGCGCTGCTCGGCGTAGTAGCTCGCCGGCTTGACCAGCTGATCCTCGAAGCGATCCTGCCCGCGCAGATAGCCCTTCGACAGCGGCGGCCGATTGTACGGCGGCTGGCGCTCGGCGCCGATCAGCACCAGGTCGCCGTCGAACCCTTGCTCGCGCAGGGTCACGGCCGCGGTGCCGCCGGCCAGGGATGCCCCGACGATGACGATGGGGGGTCGTTTCATCACATCACTTCCTTGCTACCCGGCCGGCAGCGCTCCGTCCGTTCCTATGACCACAGCGCGGCGGCCGCGATCGGCAAGCTCGAGAATGGCGGCAGCGAACCACGATCGTCTCCGGTGAGGCGGGCGATGACCCGCAACACACCGTCGATCGCCGCGTACGCGTCGATGCTGTGCTGCTCGGGGTCTACGATCCAGTAGTACGGGATCCCCAAACGGGCGTAGAGTTGGAGCTTCGCGCCCCGATCGATCTGAGCCGTCGAATGCGACACGACCTCCACGGCCAGTGTCGGCGGTCCTTCGATTCCCCGCATACTCACGAGCGACCCTCTGGCGGACTCCACATACACGACATCCGGCTGGACGACCGTCGTCTCGCTCAGGATGCAATCCACGGGCGACACGAACACCTCACCGAGCCGGTGGTCTTCGACGTGCTCCCGCAGGAGTGCGAATAGCCGGCCGACCACCCGCTGGTGGGGAACGCCGGGCGCGGCGGTCACGAGAAGCTGCCCGTCGTGCAATTCGTAGCGACGGCCGTCGGCGGGCAGCGCTTCGTAGTCGCGGTACGTGAGGACGACTCCTGTCGGCATGGTGTGCCTTTCGATGAGTCTATCACTCAGCCCGTAGTAGCGAACCTCGGGCCCGGCGGGAATGCGCAATGTTTCAGACGGTCGGTGGTATCGGCTTACGACGGCGGCAGGTCGTGCGACGTCAGTCGTCGACGCCGCCGCCGGAGACTTCGCGAGCGGGCTCGCGCCGCCACGCGCGACGCAACCGGACGCGCCACGCGCGGCGCTCGCCTTGCCGTGCGAGCCTCCGCCACGGCGTTAGGGACGGCGCCGAGATTCGAAGCGCGCGAGCCGCGTCTTCGAAGAGCGAATAGGCGACCGGCGTCACGAGCAGGGTCAGCAGCAGGCAGAGCGTCTGGCCGCCGATGACGACGACCGCGATGGCGCGCCGCTCCTCGGAGCCCGGGCCCGTGCCCACCCACAACGGCAGCATGCCGGCGACCAGCGCCAGGGTCGTCATCAAAATCGGGCGGAGCCGATCGCGATTGCCCTGCATGATGGCGGTCGCGCGGTCCATGCCGTGGGCG
>DATEMW010000549.1:0-9626 GCA_035275385.1 Candidatus Methylomirabilota bacterium
GTCGGCCGCCTGCTCGCGGGCCAGAGTGCCTGACGGTCCCCGGCGGGTCCTCCTCGCCGAGGACGATCGCTTCCTGCGCCGCGCCGCCGAGGCGTCCTTGCGCCGTCACGGCCTCGAAGTCCTGACCGCGGCCGACGGCGAAGAGGCGCTGCGGATCGCGCGTGCCGAGCCCCTCGATCTGATCCTGCTCGACGTCATGATGCCGAAGCTGGATGGGTTCGAGGTGCTGAGTGCCTTGAAGCAAGACGACGCGACCGCCCACATCCCGGTCCTCGTGCTCTCGAACCTCGGTCAGGAGCGCGACGTGGCTCAGGCCAAGGCGCTCGGCGCCTTGGCGTTCCTGGTCAAGGCGAACCTGTCGCTGCAGGATCTCGTCGATCGGGTGGACGCCGCGCTCGCGACCGGCAAGCCGTAGCGCGGACGGGCGCTAGACGCGGCTGCCGGGCTTGATCGCGTGGCCGCCCGCTTTGCAGAGCGGGCACTCCTCCGGCTTCCAGGTCGTCGCCTTCACGGTCGCGAGCGCCGCGCGCTTGACCGGAAAGCTCGCGCCGGTGCTTCGGTCGATCAGCGAGCCCACGCCGACAACCGCCGCGCCGAGCGCCTCGACACAGGTCACCACCTCGCGAATCGAGCCGCCCGTGGTCATCACGTCTTCGACCACCAGGCAGCGCTCGGCGGAGGCCACCGTGAACCCGCGGCGCAGCCGCATTACGCCGTCCTCGCGCTCGGTGAAGAGCGCCCGCACGCCGAGCGCGCGGGCCACCTCGTGCGCGACCAGGATGCCGCCGATCGCCGGCGCCAGGACGGTCTGAATGCCGTCGCCGCGAAACGGCGCCGCGAGCGCGGTGCAGAGCGCGGCGGCGTGCTGCGGATATTGGAGAACCAGCGCCGATTGCAGATAGATGTCCGAGTGCAGGCCGGAGGTGAGCCGGAAGTGGCCGCGCATCAGGGCGCCGGTGGCCTCGTAGAGCTCGAGCGTCTCGCGATCGGTCACGGCGCGCCGAGCTCCGCGACGATCGCGGCCGCGGCGGCGCCCGGATCCTTCGCGGCGCTGATCGGCCGGCCGATGACGAGGTAATCGGCGCCCGCGGCCAGCGCGCGCCGCGGCGTCGCGATGCGGACCTGGTCGTCCGGCGCGCCGCCCGACCGCTGGGCCGACGCATCCCATCGAATGCCCGGGGTGACGATCACCCATTGCGGCCCCATCGCCAGGCGCAGCGGGCTGATCTCCTGCGGCGAGGCGACGCAGCCGTCGAGGCCGGCCTCGCGGGCGATCGACGCCAGGTGCAGCACGTGCGACTCGACGCTGGTCGGCACGCCGACCTCGCGCTGGAGCGCGCGACGATCGAGGCTCGTCAGCACGGTGACGCCGACGCAGAGCGGGCGCGGGATCGCGAAGTCGGCGGCGGCCTTCGCTGCCGCTTCGGCCCCCGCGCGCGCCATCGCCAGCCCGCCGCTCGCGTGGATGTTGAGCATGAAGACGCCGAGGCGCGTCGCTTCGCGGACGGCCAGTCCGACCGTGTTCGGGATGTCGTGGAACTTGAGGTCGAGGAAGACGCGAAAGCCGCGCTTGCGCGCCGCTTCGATCGCCGCCGGCCCCGCGGCCGTGAAGAGCTGCGAGCCGATCTTGCAGCCTGTGATGATCCCGTCGAGGCGGGCCAGCAGCGCGTCGGCCTCCTCGAGGGTCGGCACGTCGAGCGCGATCAGGACCCGGTCGGCCGGCCTAGCGGAGATCAGCGTGATACTCCTGAAGGCTCAGCACTCGGAGCTCTCCTTTCAGCAAGGCCTCGATCGCGCCGATCGCGGCCTGGATGCCGTCCACGGTCGTGTAGTAGGGGACGTTCTGCGCCACGGCCGTGCGGCGGATGATGGCCGAGTCCTTCCGGGCCCGGCCGTCCTCGGGCGTGTTGAAGAGCAGCGCGATGTGGCCGCGCTTGATCAGGTCGATCACGTTGGGCCGGTAGCCCTCGCCGACCTTGTGGATGAGCTCGACGGTCATGCCGTGACGCTCGAGCACCCGCGCGGTCCCGGTGGTCGCGACCAGCGAGAAGCCCATCTCGCTGAGGCGCTTGGCGAGCGTCGTCACGGGCCGCTTGTCGCGGTTCTTCACCGAGATGAACACCGCGCCGGATGTCGGCAGCGCCTCGCCGGCCGCGGCCTGCGACTTGAGGTACGCCTTGCGGAAGTCGCGGTCGATGCCCATCACTTCGCCGGTCGATTTCATCTCGGGGCCGAGCACGACGTCCACGCCCGGAAACTTGATGAACGGGAAGACCGATTCCTTCACCGCGATGTGGGCGAGCTCGCGCTCCTCGACTTGGATGTGCGGCGCCACCGAGTGCCCGAGCATCGCGGCGGTCGCGATCTTGGCGAGCGGCAGCCCGATCGCCTTCGAGACGAACGGCACGGTGCGGGACGCGCGCGGGTTGACCTCGAGCACGTAGATCGTCTCGCCGCGGATCGCGAACTGGACGTTGATGAGCCCGACGACGCCGAGGGCGGAGGCCATCGCCCGCGTCTGCGCGCGGAGCTCGCGAATCTGTCCTTCGCCGAGCGAGTAGGGCGGGAGCGCGCACGCCGCGTCGCCCGAGTGCACGCCGGCCTTCTCGATGTGCTCCATGACCCCGCCGACGACGACCCGCTGGCCGTCAGCGACCGCGTCGACGTCGATCTCGATCGCGTCCTCGAGGAACTTGTCGATGAGCACGGGGTGCTCCGGAGAGACGCGCACCGCCTCGGCCATGTACTCCCGGAGGTCTTCGTCGTCGTGCACGATGCGCATCGCGCGGCCGCCGAGCACGTACGAGGGCCGCACCAGCACCGGGAACCCGATGCCCGTCGCGATCGTCTGGGCTTCGGGGAGCGAGCGCGCCGTCGACCCGGCCGCCTGATTCAAGCCGAGCTCCGCGATCAGCTCGTTGAACCGCTGGCGGTCCTCGGCCCGGTCGATCGCGTCGGGCGTCGTGCCCAGGATCGGCACGCCGGCGTCGCGCAGCGGCACCGCGAGCTTGAGCGGCGTCTGCCCTCCGAACTGCACCACCACGCCGAGCGGGCGCTCGCGCTCCACGATGTTGAGCACGTCCTCGAGGGTGAGCGGCTCGAAGTAGAGGCGGTCGGACGTGTCGTAGTCCGTGGAGACCGTCTCGGGGTTGCAGTTGACCATGATCGCTTCCACGCCGAGATCGCGGAGCGCGAACGCGGCGTGGACGCAGCAGTAGTCGAACTCGACGCCCTGGCCGATCCGGTTGGGTCCCGAGCCGAGGATGACGACCTTGCGCCGCGCCGTCGGCGGCGCCTCGTCCTCTTCCTCGTAGGTCGAGTAAAGGTACGGCGTGTGGGCCACGAACTCGGCGGCGCACGTGTCGACGGTCTTGAAGGTCGCGCGGATCCCGAGCTCGAGGCGGCGCGCCCGCACCGCGGCCTCGCCGACGCCGGCGAGCTCGCCGATGCGGCGGTCGGCGAATCCGAGCTGCTTGGCCCGGCGTAGCACGTCCGCGTCGCGGAGCCCCGCCTCGGCGATCGACCGCTCGAACTCGACGATCTCCCGCATGTTCTCGAGGAACCACACGTCCATCCGGGTCAGCGAGCGGATCGTCTCGGTCGTGAACCCGGCGCGGTACGCGTCGCCGATCGCGAAGATGCGGTCGGGGGTCGGGATCGTCAGCAGGCGGCGCAGCTCGTCATCGCTCGCGGGCCGGCCGAGCGTGAGCCCCCAGCGGTCCTGCTCCAGCGAGCGAATCGACTTCTGGAGCGCCTCCTTGAACGTGCGGCCGATCGCCATGACCTCGCCGACCGACTTCATCTGGGTCGTCAAGGTCCGATCGGCCTCCGGGAACTTCTCGAATGCCCAGCGCGGGAACTTGACCACGCAGTAGTCGATGGCCGGCTCGAACGAGGCCGGCGTCTCGCGCGTGATGTCGTTCCTGATCTCGTCGAGCGTGTAGCCGACGGCGAGCTTGGCCGCGATCTTCGCGATCGGAAAGCCGGTCGCCTTCGAGGCGAGCGCCGAGGAGCGCGAGACCCGCGGGTTCATCTCGATCACGACCAGGCGGCCGTCGTCCGGATTGACCGCGAACTGGATGTTCGAGCCGCCCGTCTCGACGCCGACCTCGCGGATGATCGCGATCGCGGCGTCGCGCATCAGCTGGTATTCCTTGTCGGTCAGGGTCTGGGCCGGCGCGACCGTGACCGAGTCGCCGGTGTGCACGCCCATCGGGTCGACGTTCTCGATCGAGCAGATGATCACGACGTTGTCGGCGAGGTCGCGCATCACCTCGAGCTCGAACTCTTTCCAGCCGATCACCGATTCCTCGACCAGCACGGTGCCGACCGGGGACATCTGGAGCCCCCACCGCACCGCTTCCTCGAGCTCCTCGGGGTTGTACGCGATGGAGCCGCCCGTGCCGCCGAGCGTGAACGAGGGACGGATGATGGCGGGATAGCCGACGCGGCTCACGATGGTGCGCGCCTCTTCGAGGCTGCGGGCGTGTCCGGACCTCGGGAGCGCGAGACCGATCCGCTCCATGGCTTGCTTGAAGAGCGCCCGGTCCTCGGCCTTCTTGATCGCCTCGAGCTTGGCGCCGATGAGCTCGACGCCGAAGCGCTCGAGCGTGCCGTCCTCAGCCAGGCTGACGGCGATGTTGAGCCCGGTCTGGCCGCCGAGCGTGGGGAGCAGAGCCTGCGGACGCTCGCGCTCGATGATCTTCGCGACGAACTCCGGCGTCAGCGGCTCGACGTACGTCCGGTCCGCGAGCTCCGGGTCCGTCATGATCGTCGCCGGGTTCGAGTTGACCAGCACGACCTCGAACCCCTCTTCGCGCAGGGCGCGGCAGCCCTGAGTGCCCGAGTAGTCGAACTCGCAGGCCTGGCCGATGACGATCGGCCCCGAGCCGATGATCAGGATGCGCTTGAGATCGGTGCGCTTGGGCAGCTATTCCTCCACGAGCCCGTAGACGATCGACATCTCCGGCGCCGCCTCTTCGCGGCGATAGAGAACGTCGTCGAGCCGGCCGTTGCCCACCCAGCTGACCTCACCGCTGCCCCAGAGCTGCTCGCCCAGCACGCTCATGCGGCGGTCGACTCTCTCGCGGATCGCGTGGGCTTCGAGCGATGTCTCGCTCTGCGCGGTGAACGACGTCCACTCGGGTTTCTGGCCGCCCCCTTCCGTCTTCCGGTACGAGATCAAGTACTTGGGCATGACGAGGTCAGCCTCCCTTCTGGCTCATCAGATTGGAGAAGCGATGGAACAGGTAATTGGCGTCGTGCGGGCCCGGCGAAGCCTCCGGGTGGTACTGCACGGAGAACACGGGCCATTCGCGGTGACGCAGACCCTCGCACGTGCCGTCGTTCAGATTGAGATGGGTCGGCTCCCACCCATGAGCCGACACCGAGGCCGGGTCGACGGCGAACCCGTGATTCTGCGCGGTGATCTCGACCTTGCCGGTGGCGAGATCCTTGACCGGGTGGTTGGCGCCGTGGTGGCCGAACGGCAGCTTGTACGTGCGCCCGCCGGCGGCCAGGCCCAGGATCTGGTGGCCCAGGCAGATGCCGAAGATCGGCACGCGCCCGAGAAGACCGCGCACCGACTCGATCAGATAGGGCACGCCTTCGGGATCACCCGGACCGTTGGAGATGAACACGCCGTCGGGCTTCGCCGCGAGCACCGCGGCGGTCGTCGTCGACGCCGGGACCACCGTGACGTCGCAGCCGATCGTGCGCAGCTGGCGCAAAATGTTGAACTTGATCCCGCAGTCGTACGCGACGACCTTGAACCGGGCCGGCGGCGGCGCGACGTAGCCGCGCGAGAGCTCCCAACTGCCCTCGGACCACGTGTAGGGCGCGTCGGCGGTCACTTCGGCGACCAGGTCGCGGCCGACCAGGCCGGGCAGCGTGCGCGCGCGCTCGAGCAGGCGGGCGGGGTCGGTCTCGACCGAGGAGACGATGCCGTCCTGGGCGCCGTGGTCGCGCAGGTGACGCGTGAGCGCGCGCGTGTCGATGTCCTGGATGCCGACGATTCCGTGGCGCGCGAGATAAGCGTCGAGGCTCGAGCCCGAGCGGAAGTTCGAGGCGACCGCCGACGCCTCCTTGACGATGAACCCGTTGACCCACGGCCGGCGCGATTCGACGTCCTCGTCGTTCACGCCGTAGTTGCCGATCATCGGATAGGTCATCGCGACGATCTGTCCGCGGTAGGACGGATCGGTGAGGATCTCCTGGTAGCCCTGCATGGCGGTGTTGAAGATGACCTCGCCCGAGGCTTCGCCGACCGCGCCCAGGGCGCGGCC
Organism: Candidatus Methylomirabilota bacterium; assembly: GCA_035275385.1. GTDB lineage: Bacteria > Methylomirabilota > Methylomirabilia > Rokubacteriales > CSP1-6 > AR31. Next base: position 6,285 of record DATEMW010000549.1, read on the forward strand.
CCTGAACGTGCGCCCGTCGCGCAACACGAGCCAGGCGGGCTTCATGAGGCGGCTGCCTTCACAACCTTACCGCCCACGATCGTCATCATCGGACCTCCGCGAAGCTGCCACCCACCGAACGGCGTGTTGCGGCTGCGCGAATGAAACCGCGACGGGTCCACGATCGTCTCCGCGTCGAGATCGAGCACGGTGACGTCGGCCGCGGCGCCCGGCGTGAGTGCGCCGCCCGGCAGGTTGAGCAGGCGCGCCGGGTCCCGGCTCCACCGCGCGATCACGGTCGCCAGCGGCAAGAGCCCGGGGCGCACGAGTCGGTCGAGCGCGACCGCGACCGCCGTCTCGAGCCCGACGATGCCGAAGGCCGCGAGATCGAACTCGCCCTCCTTCTCGGAGAGCGCGTGTGGCGCGTGATCGGTCGCGATGCAGTCGATGGTGCCGTCGGCGAGCCCTTCGATCAGCGCCTCGACGTCGCGCTTGGTGCGCAGCGGCGGCGCCATCTTGGTGTTGGCGTCCCAGCCGCGCACCGCGTCGTCGGTGAGGACCAGATGGTGCGGCGTCACCTCGGCGGTCACGCGGATACCGCGAGCCTTCGCGTCGCGGATCAGGCGCACCGTGCCGGCGGTCGACGCGTGCGCGATGTGCACGTGGGCGCCGGTCAGCTCGGCCAGCAGGATGTCGCGGGCCACCATCACGTCCTCGGCGGCGGCGGGCTGGCCGCGCAGCCCGAGCTCGGTGGAGACCACGCCCTCGTTCATGGACGCGCCCGCGCTCAGGCTCGAATCCTCGGCGTGGCTGATGATCGGCGCCCCGAACGGTAGCGTGTACTCCATCGCGTGGCGATAGAGGCCGGCGTTCATGACGCACTTGCCGTCGTCCGAGAACGCGACGCAGCCGGATTCGGCCAGCTCGGCCAGCTCCGCGAGCTCCTCGCCGCGCAGATTGCGCGTGACGGCGCCGATCGGGTAGACGCGCACCAGGCCTTCGACCCGCGCCTTGGCGAGGATGTAGTCGGTGACCGCGCCGTTGTCGTTCACCGGGCTCGTGTTCGCCATGCAGCACACGGCGGTGAAGCCGCCGGCGGCGGCAGCGCGCGTGCCGGTCGCGACGGTCTCCTTGTACTCCTGGCCCGGCTCGCGCAGGTGTACGTGCATGTCGATGAAGCCGGGGCAGACGATCTTGCCGGCCACGTCGACGATCTCGACGTCGGCAGGCGCCTGAAGCCGCGGGCCGAGCCGCGCGATCTTGCCGTCCTCGATCAGCACGTCTTGCACGGCATCGACCGTGTTCGCCGGATCGATGACGCGGCCGCCGCGCAGCAGGAGGCTCATGCGCCGTCTCCCTCCTTGCGGCCGGCGAGCAGGAGCAGCACGCCCATGCGCACCGCGACGCCGCGGGAGACCTGGTCGAGGATGACCGAGTACGGACCGTCGGCGACCTCGGGCGAGAGCTCGATGCCGCGGTTGACCGGACCGGGGTGCATGATCAGGACGTCCGGGCGCGCGTGGCGCGCCAGCTTGTCGAGCGTCAAGCCCCAGAAGCGCGCGTACTCGCGGGTCGACGGAATCAGCCCGCCGGTCATGCGCTCCTGCTGCAGGCGAAGCATCATGATCACGTCCACGTCGCCGATCGCGTCCTCGAGGCGGTAGCTGACCTTCGCGCCCAGCTCTTGCACGAACGGCGGGATCAAGGTCGGCGGGCCGGCCACGGTGACCGTCATGCCGAGCTTGCGCATGCCGTGGATGTCCGAGCGCGCGACCCGGCTGTGGGCGACGTCGCCGACGATCGCCACGTGCAGGCCCTCGAAGTGGCCCTTCTTCTCGCGGATCGTCAGGAGGTCGAGCAGCGCCTGCGTCGGATGCTCGTGCGCGCCGTCGCCGGCGTTCACGATCGCGCACGGCAGCGTCCGCGCGAGCAGGTCGGCCGCGCCGGCCGACGAATGCCGGACGACGACCACGTCGGGGCTCATCGCGGCGATGTTCTTGGCCGTGTCGATGAAGCTCTCGCCCTTGCTGGCGCTCGAGCCGCTCGCCGAGAAGTTGATCACGTCCGCCGAGAGCCACTTGCCGGCAATCTCGAACGACGTGCGCGTACGCGTCGACGCCTCGTAGAAGAGGTTGACGACCGTCTTGCCGCGGAGCGCCGGCACCTTCTTGATGTCGCGCGACGCGATCTCCTGGAGCGAGGCCGCGGTGTCGACCAGCAGGGTGATCTCGGCGGCATCGAGCTCTCGCATCGAGAGCAGATCCTTCCGCGTCCAGCCCATCTAGGCCTCCTCGGGTTCTTCGATGACGACGCGGTCTTCGCCGTCGTGCTCGCGCAGCCTGACGGCGACGGTTTCCCGGCGCGAGGTCGGCAGGTTCTTGCCGACGTAGTCCGGCCGGATCGGCAGCTCGCGGTGGCCGCGATCGACCAGGCAGGCGAGCTGGATCGAGGTCGGCCGGCCGAGGTCGATGATCGCGTCGAGCGCGGCGCGAATCGTCCGGCCGGTGAAGAGCACGTCGTCCACCAGGACGACGGTCTTGTCCTTGATCGAGAACGGGATGTCGGTGCCCCGGATCACCGGCGTGCCGCGCATGCCGAGATCGTCGCGGTAGAGCGTGATGTCGAGGGTGCCGACCGGCAGCGCGGTGCCGTCGATCTGGGCGATCTTCGCCGCCAGGCGATGGGCGAGGCTCACCCCGCGCGTGCGCAGCCCGACGAAGGCCAGGTCTTTGGCGCCGCCGTTCTTCTCGAGGATCTCGTGGGCGATGCGGGTGAGCGCTCGATCCAGCGCGGTCTCGTCCAAGACCTGCGCCTTCTCGCGGGGGCGACGTGGTGCGGGGCTACTCATCTTCTCTCCTTGCGGGCCTCTCCGGGCTCGCTTAAAGGAAAGCACGGGAACCGACTGCAGTCACTCTACATGGCGTGCTTCGCTCGTGTCAACCAAGACGCCAGCGCTGCACCGTGCGGCGCTCGTGCTCGACCGTGACGCGCCCGCCCTTCACGACGAGCCGCCGCGGCGGCAGGGCCATCACGATGTCCTCGACCCGCTCGCACTCCCAGAGGACGAGATCGGCGCGGCAGCCGACCGAGCAGCCGTAGTCGCGGAGGTTTATGATGCGCGCCGCGTGGGTCGTGATCGTGCCGACCAGCGCCCGCATCAGCTCCAGCGTGCCCATGTGGGCGGCGACGGCGCCCACGAACACGAGCTGCGCCGGATCAGCCGTGCCGATCGGCGTGAACGGGTTCCGGATATTGTTCGACGCCAGCGCGACCGGAACGCCGGCCTGCAACAGGCGGCGGATCGGCGCGAGCCCGCGGCGCACGTTTCGCTCGTCGCGCCGTCCCATCAGATACAGATCGGTG
>DATEMW010000550.1:0-4432 GCA_035275385.1 Candidatus Methylomirabilota bacterium
TCGCGGCTCGAGCCGGAGCGGCGTCTCATCGTGGAGCTCGAGCCGGCCTCGGCGCCGACCGCGTCGGCGCCGCCGGTGTCCGCTCCGCCGCCGGTCGAGCCTGCGCCGCCCGCATTGGAGCCGCCGCTACTGCCGGAGCCGCCCGAGCCCAAGCCCGCACCTCCCGAGCACGCGCCACCGCCGTTTGAGCCGGAGCCTCCGCCGGTCGAGCATGCGCCGCCGCCGATCGAGCCAGAGCCTCCCGCGATCGAGCACGCGCCGCCGCCGATCGTCCTCGCACCGGCAACCGCGGAGCACGTTGCGCCTCCGCCAGAAGAAGCCACGCCGCCCGCTGCCGAGCCTTCGGCGCCCTCCAGACGCCGGCGCCGCAGCAAGGTCTCGCCGCACGCGCGACCGCACCGGGTGCTTCGCCCGTCGCCGCCGCAGTACGGCGGCCTGCAACCGCCTCCGGCCGGATTTTCGACGCCGGTCTCCGAGAACGCTGGGGCGAGCCCCGTACCGGCCGGCTCGACGGACGCCGCCAGCCTGGTTCAGCGAGATTCGCCGCTCGTCGAGCGGTGCTTCGCGCTCTACCAGGAGAAGCGGTTCGACGAGGTCGTGACGATCGCGGAAGACGCGCTCACGAGGGGCAGGGCCGACGCGATCCCGCGCGAGACCGCGGCGCTCTGGTCGGTCGTCGGTCTCGCCAAGCATGGGCTCGGCGACGACGACGGCGCGCACGTGGCGCTCGAGTCGTCGATCGCCACGGCGCCCGATAACGAGCGGCCGACGTACCGCCGTCACCTCGCCACGCTCGCCCTCGACGCCGCCCAGGCGCGGACAGCGCGGGCCAGCAGCCACGACGTCGGCGACCGGATGGCAGTGATCCGAATGGCGATCGTCTGGACTGAGCGGGGGCTGGCCGCGGTGCCGTGGGATCCGGGGCTCATCGACGCGCGAGAGGCCGCGCACGACGCGCTCTGGCAGGCCTACGAGCAGGCCACCACGTCGCTCCTGCAGCGCCAGGAATTCTCCGGCGCGCGACAGCTGCTTCGCGAGGCGCTCGACGATCCCAAGCTTCCACCGGCGCGCGCGGCCGGCTTCCGCGGGCTGCTCTCCGGCACGTTCGGCGGCGAGATCGGCCAGCTCACCGCGCAGGCCATCCTCAACATGCAGGAGGGGCGCGAGTCCGAAGCGCTCGGGACGCTCCGGCGCGCCGAGGAGCTGCTCGAAACGATCCCGCCCGATTCGCTGCCGTCCACGCGCCGCGACGAGGTCGATCAGCGCCTCTGGTGGGGCTACGCGGAGCTCGGGAGCCGGCGGCTCGACGCGGGCGACTACGAAGAGGCGCTCGACCCCCTCGTGCACGCGCTCCGCTTCACGTCGATCGGCGCCGACCGTCAGGCCGAGACGCGCGCCGCCGTCGTCCGCACGCTCGAAGGCATCGCGGCGGTCCGCGCGCTGTCGATCCGCCGGCTCGCCGAGGCCGGCAACCGCGACGAGGCGATCGTGGCGGCCGGTGAGCTGCACGCGCTGGTGAAGCGCGGGGTCGAGCTGGGGCTCAGCGAGGACGAGCTGACGGCGGCGTTCGCGCGTGTACGGCGCTTGTGCGAAGAGCTCGGCATGGACACGCGGGCCTGAGGGCCCGCGCCGCCGGCGCTACTCGACGCTCTTTCGGCGGATCTCTTCGAGCAGGGTTTCGGGGACGTTGAAGAACGCGGTCACGACCGTCGGGTCGAAGTGCCTTCCGGAGCAGCGCTTGATCTCGGCCTTCGCGACGTCGAACGGCTGCGCCTTCGAGTAGGGCCGGTCGAACGTCATCGCGTCGAAGGCGTCGACGACCATGAAGATCCGGGCGCCCAGCGGAATCTCCTCGCCCCTGAGCCCCTGCGGGTATCCGGTGCCGTCCCACTTCTCGTGGTGGCAGTAGACGATCGGCACGGCGCCCTGCAGGAACGGGATCTTCTCGATCAGCTGCTTGCCGATCTCCGGATGCCGCCGCATGATCTTCCACTCGTCGTCGGTCAACGGGCCGGGCTTCAGCAAGATGCCGTCCGGGATCCCGATCTTGCCGATGTCGTGCAGGAGCACGCCGTGAGCGAGCGCCGGCAGATCGGCCTCCGGCACGCCGTACACGCGCGCGGTGGCCATCGCATAGCCGTGCACGCGGCGCGAGTGCGACTCGGTTCCAACATCACGCGTGTCGAGGGCTGAGCCGAGCGCTTCCAGGGTCGTGCGATACGCGTCCTGCAGCTCGCGGTTGAGCTGCGCCAGGCCCCGCGTGGCCTCTTCGACCCGCCGCTCGAGCAACTCCTGGTAGTGGCGGTGCTCGATCAAGAGCTGGCGCCGCTCCTGAGCGCGATCGGCCGCGATGAGCAGCTCGTCGACGTTGACGGGCTTCATGATGAAGTCGTAGGCGCCGAGCTTGAGGCTGGCGATCGCGGTCTTCACGTCGGCCGCGCCGGTCAGCACGATCACCGCGGCGTCGGGATCGGCCTGGCGGACCTGCTGGAGGAGATCGATGCCGCCCATGACGGGCATCTTGAGGTCGGTAACGGTCAGCGGCGAGCGCGAGTCGCGCATCGAGGCCCGGAAGACCTCGACGCCCTCTTGGCCGTCGTTGGCGAGCAGGCACTTGTAGCCCGCGCCGAGGAAGATCTGGTGCAGGACTTCCCGCACCTGACGATCGTCGTCGACGATCAGGACCTCTCGCTGCGCCATGTCACTCTACCTTCTGGCCCGGACCTGCCGCCACGACCTGATTCTTGCCGGCTCGCTTCGCGGCGTACAGCGCCCCGTCGGCGGCGCGGAACAGCTCCTCCGACGTCGAGGCCTCGTCGTCGGGGAGACTGGCAACGCCGAAGCTCGCGGTGACGCGCTTGCCGTGCGAGTACGGGAAGGTCGCGACGACCTGCCGTATCCGGTCCGCGTAGAGCCGAGCGCCGCTCTTCGAGGTCTCGACCAGCAGGACGGCGAACTCGTCGCCGCCGTAGCGGGAGACGACGTTGATACCGCGCGAATGCTTCATGAGGATCTGCCCCACGTCGCGCAGGGTCTCGTCGCCGACCGCGTGGCCGAACTCGTCGTTGACGCTCTTGAAGCCGTCGAGATCGAGCACCACGACGGATACCGGGTGATTGAACCGCCTGAAGCGTGAGATCTCCTCCTCGAGGCGGAGCGAGAAGAAGCGGCGATTGTAGAGGCCGGTGACCTCGTCCTTGAACGAGGTCTCCTTGAGCTTGGCGTTGGTCGCTTCGAGCTCGCGGTAGGCGGCGTCGAGCCGCATGGCGAAGGTGTTGATGTCGATCGCCTGCTGCTCGACGGTGCCGAGCATGTTCGAGAACGAGCGCATCAGCGTGCCGACCTCGTCGCTTCGGCCTCCGAGCTCGGCCAGCTTGGGCTCTCGGGCCAGGAGCTCGGCGATCTTCGCGAAGGCCCGGCCAAGGTCCCAGATGATGTAGGCGCCGCCCACCATGGCGATGCCCGTGAAGAGCAGCAGCGCGTGAAGGCCGTAGAACGTCGCGATGTCGGTCGGCCGCAGCTCCGGCCTCACGTACCGGTAGACCACGTACGCCAGGACCAATAGCGGAATCAGCGACGAAAGGGTGAGCGCCAGCAGGACCTTACGCTTCAGAAGCCGCCCTGCGGCCGCGATATCGCCCGGCTGGCTCGACATGACAAGAATATTCTAGTGCGGCCGAAGATAGTCCGCGCAGGAAAAGTTTGCGCTGCGCTGTGTAACTGTTGGATCTAATGTACGAAAGCGGCGACGCTCGCTATCGAGATTCGGAGCGTAACCGGAACGGCTGCCCGCGCTGGAGCACGATGATTGCGTCTGGCTGGATCTCCCGCAGAACGGCCCCGTTCTCGAGCGTTTGGCCCTCGACATACCGGTGACCGTTCACGTACACCATTCGCGCTCCGGGCTCGGGCGCCCAGACGATCATCTCGATCCTTAGCGGAGTATCCGCCGACGGCTGGGCCCCGGTCTGCGGCGGTTCAATCGGCGGTGGCGGTTCGGCCGATCCCTCGCGCGGACTGAGCTGCGGCGCGGCCGCTCTGAGCTCGGCGCGCGCCCTGCGCCGCCTCTGCCGCGCCGATTCATCGCTCGATGCGGGGGTTTCAGGGACGAACCCCGGCAGGGGCCTCCCGGGCGCGTTCGGGGGCGTGGCCAGCATGGGCCGTGTGTCCGCTGGGGGTGCGTCGGGCTGCGGCACCGCCGCCGACGGCTGAGCCGGTTCGCGCTGCGGCGACTCGACGACGCGGGTCGTGGCGTTGGGCTCCGGGGACTCGGCGCTCGTCGATGGCTCGGCCTCGAGCCGCGCAGAGGCCGCGGGCCCGACGCCGGTGAGGTGACGTGGCCCCAGGAAGATCGCGCCGATCGCGACGGCGCTGACCGCGAGCCCACCGCCGACGAGCCATGGCCACAGCTGGCGACGCGCCCGACGGGCCG
>DATEMW010000551.1:0-15765 GCA_035275385.1 Candidatus Methylomirabilota bacterium
GAAGGGCTTTCCGACGCACGGCCATCGGGACATGGAGATCATCAGCTACGTGCTCGAAGGCGCCCTGCAGCATCGGGACAGTCTGGGCACCGGCTCGGTGATCCGTCCCGGCGAGATCCAGCGGATGAGCGCGGGGACGGGCGTCACGCACAGCGAATTCAATCCCTCGCCGAGCGAGCCGGTTCATTTCCTTCAGATCTGGATCGTGCCGGACCGCCGCGGCTACGAGCCGAGCTACGAGCAGAAGGCGATCCCGGATCCGGACAAGCGCGGCGTGCTGCGTTTGATCGCCGGGCCGCGCGCCGGCGGCTCGGCGGTGGCCATCCATCAGGACGTGCGCCTCTACACGGTGCTGCTCGAGCGTGACCAGGAAGTCGTCTACGAGCTTCACGCCGATCGCCACGCCTGGGTGCAGGTCGCGCGCGGCGCTGTCACGCTCAACGGCCAGCCGCTCTGGCAGGGCGACGGCGCCGCGGTCAGCGCTCAGCCGTCGCTGCGGCTGATCGGGCTCGAGCCCGCGGACGTGCTGGTCTTCGACCTGAGCTGAACCGGAGGCGCGCGGCGGCGGCGCGCTAGCGAGGCGTGAAGATCGTCTGAGGCGACGGCGGGCTCGGCCGCAGCCAGCTGTGCGCCTTCTCCCGGGCGGCGCCCGTCCAGTGCCGCGCCATGATGCCGAAGCAGCGGGCGAAGTTCAGCGGGCGGCTCACCACGCCGACGCGTCCAGCCTTGATCGCCGCCAGGACCGACTCGACCGTGGGCTCGGCGTCGATCAGCGAGAAGGTCGTCCCGAACTGCTGTTCCAGATGACTGTCCGAGGTGCCGACCACAGGCAGCCCGACCGCCCGCGCCAGCTTGACCGCCGCCCGGTTGAAGTCCACGCGCGGCGTATAGAAGTGGCTGAACTCGATCGCGTCGAACAGCTCGATGTGCTGCCAGAGCTTCTCGCGCAGGCAGTAGGACGTCGGGAAGAACGGATGCGGCGCGATCACGAGCCACTCGGGAGTCCGGTAGCGCCGGAGCCCAGCGAAGGTCGAGATCTTCTCGATCTCGACGTCCGAGTTGTAGACCAGGACGTGGCGGCCCTCGACGGTGACCTCGACCCCAGGAATCAGCACGACCCCGTGATCCCGCGCGCACGCGGCGATCTCAGGGTCGAACGTGAGCGCGTCGTGGTTGGTGATGCTCAGCACTTTGAAGCCCGCGCGGGCGGCTCGGATGATCGCTTCGCGAGCGCTGTAGGGGATGAAGGGCTCCGCCTCCCTCGTGTGGATGTGGAGGTCGGCTCGAAGCCCGACGTTCATGGCCGGTTTTCCGAGCAAGGCGGATACCAAACACGAACCTCGCGCAACTGCGCGCCGTTGCTGACGTCGGTTTCGCGACGGCGCTGCGCCCGCGCTCGAATCGTGAAGTTTTTTCCGCCAGGGTGGTTTGAAGTTGACCGCCAATCTGTCGGCGGCTCGACCAGGTGTCAAAGAACTTGCCGCTTTGGCGGGCTCGCGTGAATCGAAAAGCGGGACGGTTCGTCAGTGAAATTAGAGGTTTCCGGATACGCGGCCGGCTGGCAACTCGATTGCTGACAAGGTTGTTACAATTGAGGCGAGCATGAATATCCTGAGACGCGTGGTCGGGCGGTGGAAGTCGAAAAGACCACGCTACGCCCTGGCTCTCGCGGGGGGCGGGGTCATCGGCGGCATGTACGAGGTCGGCGTCATCTCCGCGTTCGAGGAGCGGCTCAACGGCGCGGGGGATTTCGACATCTACGTGGGCTGTAGCGCCGGGTCGGTCGTTGCCAGCCTCCTCGCGAACGGGGTTAAGGCCTCCGAGATCTACCGCATCATCGATCAGGACCTCGAGCACCCGCTGAACTTCCGCCGGGGCGCCGTCTACGCTTCGAACTCCTTCCGCCACGCCGCCGGCCGCTTCGGGCGCCTTCTCTGGGCCGTCAGCAAGAACGCGATGACAGCGGTGCGCGGCTCGGTCCCGGACATGCTGGCGGCTGCGGAGCGTGACCTGCCGGCCGGGTTCTTCTCGCTGGCAGCCCTCGAGCGCTACATGCGCGAGACCATGGCAGCGGTGGGCCTGCAGAACTCGTTCACGGCGCTCGAGCGCGTGCTGCTGATTCCGGCGATCGACCTCGATCGAGCCCAGCGCGTGGTCTTCGGCCGCGACAGCCTCCGCGATGTGCCGATCAGCGAGGCGATCGCGGCATCGTCGGCGATCCCGGGCTTCTTCGAGCCCTACACCCTGCGCGGGCGCGACTACGTCGACGGCGGCGTCGGCTTCAGCGGCCACGCGGATCTCGCGGCCGAAGCGGGTGCCGACGTCGTGATCGTCGTCAACCCGCTGGTGCCGAACCCCGACGGCGGCGTCGTCCCGCTGCGAAGCCGCGGCCTTTACACGATCATGGAGCAGGCCGGCCGCATCTACAGCCAGAACCTCCTGCAGCTCGGCCTGTCGACCTTGCGGATCAAGCACCCGCGCACCGAGTTCCACCTGATCCAGCCCACGCGCGACGAGACACCGCTGTTCGGGCCCTCCATGGGCTTCGAGGCGAGCCGCGCCGCGCTCCGCTACGGCTATGAGTCGACGCGGGACTGGCTCGTCGACCAGGGTCTCCCGCTTCTTCGCCGTCTACAGGCCGCGCCCTCGCTCGTCTGACACCCGCTATCCCTCTGCAAGCTCCAGATGGCGCTCGATCAACGCGTTGACGCGCTCGGGATGGGTGACGGGAGCCATGTGGCCCACCCCCTCCATCTCGACCTCGGTCACGCACGGCAAGGTTTTCATGAGCAGCCGGGCTACCGCGCGTGAGGAGGCAGGCGAGTCCGAGCCGGTGAGAAGAAGGACGGGCACGTCGAGGGATGCCAAGCTCTCCAGCGGCGTCGGCTCCATGAACGCCGCATCCCACTCCGACGAGACCGCACACATCGCCTCGGCGACTGTCTGGCGCCGTGACGCGGGCATGCCGGCCCAGACACCGCCTCCCATCCAGTAGTCGACGAACCGCGCTCCGGCGGCGTCGTGGTCGCCCCTCTGCACTGCGGCCACCGTGTCATCGCGTACGGCCGCGATCTCCCGGGCCGCCGGCTGGGTCGCGTCCTCCGCGAACAGAAGCGAGAACAGCACGGGCTCGAAGAGGACGAGCGACCGCAGTCGATCGGGATTGGCGAGCGCGGCCTTGAGGGCGACCGCGCCGCCGTATGAATGACCCACGAGGTGGAACCGCTCGCCCGCCGCCGCCAGCGCCGGGTCGAGGAACGAGACCTCGTCGGCCAGCGAGAGCGTCCGGCCGCTCGGCCACCGCGCACTCTTACCGGAGCCGTAGAGGTCGACCGCCAGCATGCGAAAGCGGGGGGCGAGGCGGTCCATCAACGGGCGCCACTGCGCCGAGGAGCTGGCACTCGCGTGAACGCAGACCACCGCCGGCCCCGCTCCGGCTTCTCGGAAGTACGCGCCGGTCACCATCGTGGCCATCGCGCGACCTACTTCCTCTTTCGCGGATCGTCGTCGGGATTCACGAATCGGAGGTCGGTCGGTCCGACCCCGTGAACTTGCACGATGGTCTCGCGGCTGCCCGCCCACGCGTAGTGCGGATGGTTCGGCGGGATCGAGACGAAGCCTCCGGCCGGCAGCTCCTGCCCCTTGCTCTGATCGAACTTCTCGCCGACTCCGATCGAGAACGCACCGGAGAGCACCGTGACGTTCTCGCTGGCCTTGTGCAGATGCGCCGGAATCTTGTAGCCGGCGGGCATCTTCAGGCGATAGACGAACAGTCCTTCCTTGGCCGGGTCGCCCATCACGACGGCGAGCAACGCACCCGGCAGCACCGGCGGCTCGACCCATTTGAGCGTGTCGGGCATGACCACGCTATGGGCGTCGTGCTGGGCGAGCACCGGAAGTGCGAAGACAGTGGCCAACATCAAGACCGCGGGCACGATGCGACGCATGACGTCCTCCTGGTGTGAGGTTTTGCTCGATACCGAGCCGGTCATCGAGCAAGCCGCGTGCCCAGCAGGCTCTGGCGAAATTCAGCGGAATTGCACGCGCGCCTGCAAGAACGGCTTGCGTCTAGACGGGTGCCCGGATCCCGCTTGTCCTGATTTCAACGCGAGTTCGCACTGCAAGCTTCGATGGCAGAGGTGAGCGGCGGACGTGGCAGTCGAAGCTGTGAGCTGCAGCCCGTTGGCCGCGATTGTGTCGCGTCAGCGGCGACCGCCGGCCAGCTTCACGGCGTCCGGCGCCACGCGTAGCCTGCCCATCGCGAGCACGCCGAGCGCCGGGCCGATCGCGAGGGCCGCGAAGGCCCAGCGCCAGCCGGCGCGCGCGACGAGCGGCGGCACCAGCCAGATCGAAATCATCGTGAGCGCGAAGCCGACGCACGTCTGCGTCGTGAGCGCGGTGCCGACGTAGGCGGGCGGAGAGAGCTCGGTGATCGCGGTGGAGAACTGCGCCGAATCGGCGATCACGGTGACGCCCCATACGACGGCGACCAGGAGCGTCATGAGCGGCGGGCCGCCGAACGTGAGCCCGATCGTCGCGGCGCACGCGCCGGAGATCGCCATCGCGATCATCGTCGAGGTCGTGCGTCCGTAGCGATCCGACGCGAGCCCGCCCGCCCAGCAGCCGAGGGCGCCCAGCGCGATCACGAGAAAGGCGGCCGAGCTCGGGTTCAGGCCCGCATAGCTTCCGCCGCCGCGGGCGTCGAGGCTTGCCGCCAGGAACACCGCGATCCACGCCCACATCGCGTAGAGCTCCCACATGTGGCCGAAGTAGCCGAAGCAGGCCAGGCGCGGCGCGCGAGCCCGGAAGATCGCCACGGCCATGTGGACGTCGAAGCGTGCCGAGGGAAACTGAAACGGCCCGTCGGCTACCCAGAGCTGGACGACCACCGCGCCGGCGAGCGCCAGGCCCGAGGCGACCAGCAAGGTCTCGCGCCACGGCAAGGCCGTGAGGCCCGACACCAGATGCGGCGTCGCGGAGCCCACTGTGAGCGCGCCCACGAGAATGCCGATCGCCAGGCCGCGACCTTCGCGAAACCACGTGGCCATGATCTTCATCGCCGGGGGATAGGCGCCGGCCAGGCACAGGCCCGTCGCGAACCGGAAGGCCAGCGCCGGCCACAGGCCGTCGACCCAGAGGGCGAGCGCCGCGTTGGTAGCGGCGCCGAGCAAGATGCCGACCTTCATGACCGCGCGGGCCGAGTACACGTCGGGCAGGTTGGTGAGGGCGCTCACGAGCGTGCCGACGATGAAGCCTGCCTGCACGGCGATCGTGAGCCCGGCGGCGCCGCCGTCGCCGAGGCTCCACTCGTGCCGGAGCGCCGGCAGCACGGCGGACGCGCTGAACCAGAGCGAGAGCGCCAGGAGCTCGGCGAGCGAGAGCAGCGCGAGCTGGCGCCAGGCTCGCGTCACGCGGTCGCTACTCGACGACCTTCTTTCGCTTGAGGTCCGCGATGTCGGCCGCCGACATGCCGAGATCCTTCAGCACGTCTTCCGTGTGCTCGTTGGGCATCGGCGCCGCGCTGCGGATCGTCCCCGGCGTGTCCGACATCTTGATCGCGACGCCGATCTGGCGCACGCGCCCCTGGGTCGGGTGCTCGACGTCGACGACCATCTTGCGATGATTGATCTGCGGGTCGGCGACCATCTCAGGGATGTCGTAGACCTTGCCGACGCAGACGTCGGCCTTCACCAGCGCCTCGTACCAGTCGTCGCGGTCGCGCGTCTTGATGAGCGCCTCGATCTCGCGCCGTGCGGCTTCTTCCTCGGCGTTGGCCGCACGCACGAGCTGATCGGCGGTGCGGGCGAAGCGCTTGAGGTCGGGGCGGCCGATCGCGTTGCAGAAGTTCTCCCAGAGCCACGGCTCGGTGCAGCCGATCGTCAGGAGCTTGTTATCGCGGGTCTCGTAGATCGCGTAGTACGGATACGAGCCGCCCAGGAACCCTTCGCCGCGGCGCGGGGCCAGGCCGTCGCTGAAGAAGAAGCGCATGTTAGGGGTCGCGGCCAGGAGGGACACGGTCGTGTCGAGGTACGACACGTCGACGTGCTGCCCGCGCCCGGTGCGCTCACGCGCGAAGAGCGCCAGCGCGATGCCGAGAGCGCCGTGCAGGCTGGCACCGGCGTAGTCGGCGACCAGGTTGAGCGGGATCACGGGCTTGCGATCCTTCTCGCCAATGAGGTCGAGCACGCCGGCGAGCGAGAGATAGTTCATATCGTGAGCCGGACGATCGCGGTACGGGCCGTCCTGGCCGAATCCCGACAGCGAGCAGTAGATGAGGCGCGGATTGAGCGCGCGCAGGGTCTCGTAGTCGGCGCCGAGACGCTTCATCACGCCAGGCCGGAAGCCCTCGACGATCACGTCGGCCGCGGCGGCGAGCTTGCGGAAGACCGCCTGACCCTCGGGCGCCTTCATGTTGAGGGTCATCGAGCGCTTGTTGCGGTTGACGAAGGTGTGGATCGTGCGGCGGACCCATTCGTCGCTGGTGTCGCGGCCCGGCTCGGGCGTCTCGATCTTGAGCACCTCGGCGCCCATGTCGGCCAGCATCATGCCCGGCAGCTCAGCCGGCGCCACGCGCGCCAGCTCGAGAATCCTGATCCCGTCGAGTACGCCCATGTGCGACTCCTGTAGGAAAGCGCTCTAGTCCAGGCTGCCTTCGAGGCGAGAAGTCAGGGCCCGGATGTCCGGAATGTCCTCGAGATGCCCGATTTGCTCGGCGACGCCCTCGGCTTCGTCCGACGCGAGCACGGTGCGTGCGCAGCCCAGGAACTTGTCGCGGAGCGCCGTGTCCGAGAGCGGCGTGTCGGGATGCCCGCGCGCGCCGCGCGGCTCGGTCGACAAGGTGCGCCCGTCGCGGAGCCGAACCGTCACGCGGCTCCACGCGTTCTGCTCGACGCCCTGCGGCAGGCCCGGATCGATCGCCATGGCAACCCGGGCCATCAGCTCACGTGTGTCGGCGTTGGCGATCTCGCCGTCGGCGAACGAGCCGAAGTCGACGCGGCCCTCGGCCAGCGCCGCCGCGGCGCAGTACTGCATCGAGAACTTGCGCTCGAGCGCGTTCGTCGGCCGCGGGTGCGCGAGGACGTCCGGAACGACCGAGGTCACGCCGACGTGGACCGACACGACGTCGCGCGCGCTGAGGCGGTGCTCGGTGCGCAGGTCGATCAGCGCGTCGATCGCCGAGTGCGTGAGGGCGCACGAGGGATAAGGCTTCACCGCGATGCCCGAGTCGATCAGCTGCCAGCGGCGGCCCAGGGTCTCGATCGCCTCCGCGAGGCCCTTGCCGCCGCCGAACGCGGCGGCGTAGCCCTGCTTGCCCTCGAGCGCGGTCTCGGACGCGGTCAGCCCCTCGCGCGCGAGCTGCGCCGCCAGGAGCCCATTCCGCGCGGCGTGGCCGGCGTGATAGGGCTTGGTCATCGAGCCGAAGTTCTCCTTGAGCCCGGAGGCGTGGGAGGCGGCGATGGCGAGCGCGTGGCGCGTCTGGACGAGATCGAGCCCCATGATGCGCGCGGCGGCGGCGGCGCAGCCGAGCGTTCCGATCGACGAGGTCGCGTGCCAGCCGCGCGTATAGTGGTCCGGGTTCAGCGCGGTGCCGAGGGCGACGTCGATCTCGAAGCCGATGATGTAGCCCAGCACGAGCGCGCGGCCGCTGGCCATCTCGGCCTCCGCGGCGGCGAGCGCGGTCGAGAGGAGCGGCACGCTCGGATGACCGAGGAGCGCGAAGTTGGTGTCGTCGAAGTCGTGCGCGTGCCCGGCGGCGCCGTTGGCGAGCGCCGCCCAGCCCGGCGCGGTCTTGAGCGCGGTGCCGACGACGGTGGCGAGCGCGATCCCGCCCTCGGCGCGGACCACGCGCCGCACGATGCGCGCCACGGGCTCGCCGGCGCCGGCGAGCATCACGCCGAGCGTGTCGAGCGCGGCGCGCCGGACCCGCACGATCGCGTCCGACGGGCACTCCTCGAGCGAGGTCTTGACGACGAACTCGGCGAGACGGGCCGCGGCGCTCATGCACGGCACGATATCATGAGAGCGGGGATGAGGTCTTCGTGAAGGTCCGCTTCCTCGGCTCCGGCGACGCCTTCGGCAGCGGCGGGCGTTTCCAGACGTGCATCCATCTCCAATCCGGCGCGAGCCAGCTCTTGCTCGACTGCGGCGCGTCGTCGCTGATCGCGATGCGGCGGTTCGGCGTCGACCCTCAAGCGATCGACACCGTGCTCCTCACGCACCTGCACGGCGATCACTTCGGCGGCGTGCCGTTCTTGATTCTCGACGGCCAGTTCAGGCGGCGGACTCGACCGCTGACCGTAGCCGGGCCGCCCGGTGTGGAGGCACGCGTGCGCCAGGCGATGGAGGTGTTCTTTCCCGGCTCGACGAGGGTCGAGCGGAAGTTCCAGACCCGCTTCGTCGAGCTGGCCGACCGGGAGGCCGTCGAGGTCGGGCCGGTGCGCGTCACCGGATTCAGCGTGGTCCACGCGAGCGGGGCACCACCGTTCGCGCTGCGTGTGGCGGCCGAAGGCCGGATCGTCGCCTACTCGGGCGACACGGAGTGGACCGAGAGCCTCGTCGACGCCGCGCGCGGCGCCGATCTCTTCATCGCCGAGGCGCTCTTCTACGACAAGCGCGTCAAATATCATCTGGACCTGACGACCTTGCTGCGAGAACGGGCGCGGCTCGAGTGCCGGCGGCTGATCGTGACGCACATGGGTGAGGACATGCTCGCGCGGGTCGACGGCCTCGAGGTCGAAGCAGCTGAGGACGGCAAGGAGCTCCTGCTCTGAGGCGGGCGGCCCAGTGGAGCGTGCTGGCGCTGGCGGTCGCCTCGGCGCTCGCCTTCCTCGTGCTCGCCGTGCTCGCGTTCAACCAGCACTTCTTCGACGTCGACCACAGCGCCCACGACCTGGTGCGCGCCGGGCTCTACCCGGAGCTCCGACCGCTGATGCAGGCGCTGAGCCGCATCGGCTCGGGCTACGTGCTGGTCCCGCTGGCCCTCGTCGGCTATCTCGCGCTCAGACGCCAGGGCCATCGCCTCGCGCGGCTCATCCCTGCGATGGTCGCCGGCGCCTTCGTCTTCTTCGCGCTCGCCAAGTGGATAGTCGCGCGGCCGCGCCCGAAGCTCTCGCCGTACGGCTTTCCGAGCGCCCACACGTTCGGCGCGGTCGTGTTCTTCGGCGCGGTCATCTACGCGCTGTGGACGATCGAGATGCGGCCGATCTGGCGGTGGACGGGAACCGTCGCCATGCTGCTGCTGATCGCGGGGGTCGCGGTCAGCCGGCTCTATCTCCGATCGCACTGGCTGAGCGACGTCCTCGGCGGCCTCACGGGCGGGGGCGCGTACCTGTTGTTCTTCCTGCTCACGGCGGACCCGCGACTGCGGCCTCAGCGGTAGGAGCCGGGGGCCAGAGCCCCCGGCTCACGATCGAACGTCGGACTAGCGGCGCCGCGAGGCGATCTTGGCGGACGCGGCGTCGGCCTTCTTGAAGTGGTCCTCGGTGAAGCCGTAGAGATGCGCGCCGCCCGCGAAGATCTGCGCCGCGATCTCGCGCGGGACGTTCTTCAGCAAGTTCGTCGAGACGTGCGGGAAGTTGGAGTCGAAGTGCGGGTAGTCGGTCGAGATGCACATGCGATCGGCGCCGATCAGCCCAGCGGTCGCCTCGATCTCGGGCTCGCTGCCCTCGACGGCGGCCCAGCAGTTGCGGCGGAAGTACTCGCGCGGCATCAGGGTGAGATAGGGCGCGTGCGAGTCGCGATACTGCGGATAGTCCCACTCGATCCGCGACAGGAGGCCCGGCACCCACGAGTTCTGCGCTTCCAGATACCCGACACGCAGGCGCGGGTGGAACTCGAACACGCCGCCGATGACCATCGCGATCAGCGCCTGCTGCATCTCGATCCAGTGGCTGGCGACGTGGCGATAGAAGCGGTTCTCGCCGTAGAGCGGGATCATGCGCGAGTACAGCGCGCTGACACCCTCATGGAAGCCCCACGTGGCGTCGAGCTCCTCGTGCACGGAGTAGAGCGGATCCCAGTAGTTGGAGTGCCAGTAGCGGCCGTTGACCAGATTCGGCCGGATGAACGAGCCGACCGCGCCGAGCTCGCGCACGCAGCGCACGAGCTCGCGGCAGGCCAGGTGCACGTCGTGCACCGGCAGCATCGCGACCCACTTGAGCTGGTCGGGGCTGTACGAGCAGAACTCGTGGATCCAGTTGTTGTAGGCCTGGCAGATCGCCAGCGAGATCTGGGGATCCATGTTGTCGCGGCCGAGCAGCGCGAGGCCGGCGGTCGGATAGTTCACCGCGATGTCGACGCCTTCCATCTCCATGCCCATCACCTGGGCGACGGGGTCGTAGTCGCGGGCGACCGCGAAGTCGAGCCGGCCGGTGTCGAAGAGCCGCGAGCCCGACAGGGGCTGCGTGCTCTGGGGCCCGCTGTTGCGCACGCGCTTTCTGTATTGCTGCAGGTCCATGTCGGAGGTGGGGAGCCCGTCGATGACGGTCAGCCCGGCCGCGCCGCGCTTGGGACGGCCGTCGGCGCCGACCGGGACGCTGATCCGGTCCTTGAACTTCGGATCCAGATAGCGGTCGAAGAGATCCGGCGGCTCCATGATGTGCATGTCGCTGTCCACGAACCTGAGCCCGTCCTTCATGGAGATCTCCTGTTGTGTGGGTGTCTAGCGATAGGCGTCCGGCGCCTGCTTGACGGTTTCCCAGAAGATCGGGTCGTGACCGGGAAAGATCCGACCGCGCACGAGCCGCGCGATCGTCTTGAGCTTGCGGAGCGAGTGAAGCGCCAGGGTCGGGTTCCAGACGACGCCGGGCACGCGCTCCTTGTCGGCATGCTCGTGCCAGTAACAGGCGTCGCCCGTCAGGATGACCGGTCCCGTTTCGGGCAGCTCGACCAGCACGGACTGATGGCCGGGCGTGTGCCCGTCGCTTCTCAAGATCGTCACGCCGGGCACGAGCTCGGTGTCGCCGTCCAGAAGCCGCCAGCGATAGCCCGGCAGGTCGAAGTTCTTCCGGTAGTAGAACGACTCGAAGAACGAAGCCGGATAGTGGGCGTAGGAGTACTCGTCCTTCTGCACGATCAGCTCGGACTTCGGGAAGAGCGCCGCGCCGCCGGCGTGATCGTAGTGCAGGTGGGAGAGCACGACCATGTCCACGTTGTCGGGCTCGAGGCCGACCAGGTCCAGCCGGTGGACGAGCAGGTCCTCTTCGGTGAAGCGCGCCAGCGGGTCGTTGCGCAAGAGACCAGGCACCGCCCGCGGCGATAGCCCCGTGTCAAAGAGGATCATCGCGTCGGAGGTCCGCACCAGCCAGCAGGCGATCGGAATGCGGACGCGATCGCTCGAGAACTCACCGTAGAACAGGCCCGACCGCTCGAAGCCCATGAAGCCATTTTGCAGCGCGTAAAGGCCGAGGACCGCCATCGCGCGCATGATAGCACCGGCCCGGACAGGCAGCGGGCGTTACGCTACAATCCCGCACATGGACTTTCAGCTGACCGAGCAACAGGAGCTGATCCGCAAGGAAGTCGCCACGCTCGCGCGGTCCTTTTCGCTCGACTACTGGCTCGAGAAGGACCGGAAGGCCGAGTACCCGACCGACTTCATCCGGGCGTTCGCCCAGGCGGGCTGGCTCGGGATGATCATTCCCGAGGCCTACGGCGGCTCGGGCCTGGGAGTGACCGAGGCGGCGCTGATGCTCCACGAGATCTGCGCCGCGGGGGCGGGGACGACCGGCGCGTCGCCGATTCACTTCTACATGTTTCCCCCGATGCCGGTCATCAAGCACGGCTCGGAGGAGCTCAAGCGTCGATACCTTCCGAACATCGCCACTGGCGAGATCATCATGTCGTTCGGCGTCACCGAGCCCAACGCCGGCACGGACACGTCACGCATCCAGACCCGGGCCGACCGCCGAGGCGACCTCTTCGTCGTGAACGGCCGTAAGGTGTGGAACACCAACGCCCAGCACGCGACCCACATGCTACTGCTGGCCCGCACCTCGCCGCGCGACTCCGCCAAGCCGTTCGCGGGGCTGACGCTCTTCTTCACGCCGTTCGACCGCTCGAAGATCACCGTGCGCGAGATCGAGAAGCTCGGCCGCGCGGCGGTCGATTCCAACGAGATCTTCATCGACGGTCTCGAGATCCCGGCGTCGGACGTCGTCGGCGAGGTCGGACGCGGCTTTTATCATCTACTCGACTCGCTGAATCCCGAGCGCGTCTTCACCGGGATCGAGGCCGTCGGCATCGGCCGGGCGGCGCTCGAGCGCGGCGTGCAGTACGCGAAGGAGCGCGTCGTCTTCGATCGCCCGATCGGCCAGAACCAGGCGATCGCGCATCCGCTCGCGATGGCGTGGGCCAAGCTCGAGTCGGCCGAGCTCATGTGCCTGAAGGCGGCGTGGCTCTTCGACAGCGGCCGGCCGTGCGGCGCCGAGTCGAACACGGCCAAGCTGATGGCGGCCGAGGCAGGCTTCGAGGCGTGCGACGTGGCGCTCCAGACCCACGGCGGCTACGGCTACGCCAAGGAGTTCTACGTCGAACGGCTCTGGCGCGAGGTGCGGCTCTACAAGATCGCGCCGGTCTCGCAGCAGATGGTGCTCAATTACCTGTCGGAGCACGTGCTGGGCCTGCCCAAGAGCTACTGAGCCTCACGCGCAGCTGACCTCACGGACGAGGAGGAGCGAGATGGCGGTCAGAGTGGATCGTCGCGGGTTCCTGGCCGGCGCCGCCGGCGCGGCTGTCACGGCGTCGCTGGCTTTCCCGGCGATTGCTCAGCCCAAGCCGGTGCGGATCGGCTTGCTCACAGTGAAGACCGGGCCGCTCGCCGCGGGCGGCATCCAGATGGAGCAGGGCACCGTCCGCTTCTTCAAGGACCGGAACTACACGATTGCCGGCCGCAAGGTCGAGCTCCTCGTCGCCGACACCGGTGGCAATCCGGCCGGCACCAAGACCAAGACCCAGGAGCTGGTCGAACGCGACCACGTCGACATGATCTTCGGGCCGCTCGCCGCCTTCGAGCTCCTGGCCATCACCGACTACGCCGCGCAGGCCAAGATGCCGATCCTGAGCCTCGCCGCCGCGGAGGACATGACCCAGCGCCGGCCGAACCCGTACTTCGTGCGCGCATCCGGGACCTCGGCGCAATACATGCACCCGCTGGCCGACTACGCCGCCAAAGAGCTCAAGTACAAGCGCGTCATCACGATCGCCGACGACTTCGCATTCGGCCACGAGCAGATGGCCGGCTTCCAGCGCGTCTTCGAGGATGCGGGCGGCCGGGTGGTCAAGAAACTCTGGCCCCCGCTCGTGACGCCGGACTACACGCCTTATTTAGCGCAGGTAAGCGGCGCCGATGCGGTCGTGCAGGGGTTCGCCGGCTCCAATCCGCTGAAGTTCATGAAGCAGTATCAGGACCAGGGCTTGAAGATCCCCGTCCTCGGCAGCGGGACCGCGTGCGACGACGCGCTCATGAAATCGTTCGGCGACGAGGCCGTAGGTGTGATCTCGTGCTCTGCGTACACGGCTGACCTCGACACGCCGACCAACAAGCGGCTCATCGACGGGATGCTCAAGGACTACGGCAACATGCCCGGGCTCTACTCGGCGGGGCTCTACATCAACGGCCTGGTCGCGGAGGCCGCGCTCGAGAAGACCGGGGGCAAGACCGACGACCGCGACGCGCTGATCCGCGCGCTGCGCTCGGTCTCGTTGACCGACACGCCGCGCGGGCCGTTCACGTTCGACCACCTGGGCAACGTGGTCGGTACCTTCTACATCCGACGCTGCGACAGGAAGGGCGACAAGCTCGTCAACACGACGATCAAGAGCTATCCCAAGGTCAGCCAGTTCTGGACGTACGACGAGAAGTGGTTCCTGTCGCAGCCGGTCTACTCACGCGACTTTCCTCCGGTCAAATCGTAGTCGGGCGCTGACCGGGCCCGCCGCGAATGAACCTGTGGGTGGTGCTGGCCGTCAACAGCATCACGCTCGGCGGGCTACTGTTCCTCTTGTCCGCGGGCTTCTCGCTGGTCTTCGGCCTCATGAAGATCCCGAACCTGACCCACGGTTCATTCTTCATGCTGGGTGCATATCTCGCTACGAGCCTGATCGCGCACGGATTCGACTTCTGGACCGCGGCGATCGTCGGCGGCCTGCTCGTGGCGGCGTTCGGCGGCCTCGTCGAGCGGTTGATCCTGCGCCGCCTGATCGGCGCCGAGCTCGCTCAAGTGCTGGTCACCCTCGGGCTCTCGTTCATGATCGCGGACGTCTGCCTCATGGTGTGGACCGGCGACCCGATCCGGATCGCCACCCCGAGCGCGCTGCGTGGCGTGACCGCGGTGGGCGGCCTCGCGTTTCCGACGTACCGGCTGGCGATCAGCCTCATTGCAGTGGTGTTCGCGGTCGCGCTCTGGGCGCTCCTCGACCGGACGCGCCTGGGCGCGATGATCCGCGCCGGCGTCGACGACCCGGCGATGGCACGCGTCGTCGGCATTCGCGTCTCGCGCCTGTTCACGGTCGTCTTCTGTCTCGGCGCCTGGCTGGCCGGGTTCGCGGGCGTCATCGGTGGTCCGATTCTCTCGGTCTATCCCGGTCTCGACCAGGAGATGCTGCCGTTGGCGCTCGTGGTCGTGATCCTCGGCGGCAGCGGCAGCCTGATGGGCTCGCTCGTCGGCAGCTTCGTGGTCGGTTTCCTCTACAACTTCGGCCAGGCGATGTTTCCCGAGCTGGCGTACGTCGTGCTGTTCCTGCCCATGCTGGTCGTGCTGGTGCTGCGGCCGCAGGGCCTGTTCGGCCGCCAGACCGCGTGACGACCGCGTGAGGCGAGAGACCGCGTGAGACGATTGGCCCTGGCTCTCGCAGTCGTCATCCTGGCCACGGTGCCGCTGTGGGTGGGTAGCACGTACTACGTCAACATCGCGAGCCAGATCTTGTTCTACGCGATCTTCGCGCTCGGGGTGAACGTGCTGGCCGGCTACGCGGGGCTCGTGAGCCTCGGCCACGCCGGGCTCTTCGGCATCGCCGCGTACGGCGGCGCCAAGATCATGACCGCAGGGCACGGACATCTCGCGGTCACGTTCGGCGCGCTCGCGCTCACGATACTGGCCGCCGCGGTGTTCGCGGTGCTGGCCTTGCGCGGCACCGGGCTGGCGTTCGTCATGATCACCGTAGCGCTCGGCCAGATCGTCTGGGGCGTCGCCTATCGCTGGATCAGCATCACCAACGGCGACAACGGCATCGCGATCCGCGGCCGGCCGAGCCCGCTCGGGCTCTCGCTCACGTCGCCCGAGAGCTTCTACTGGGCGACGCTCCTGGTCTTCTTAATCGCAATCGCCTCGATGGCGGTGTTCGTCGCTTCGCCGTTCGGCGCCAGCCTGCGCGGCACGCGCGACCAGCCCCGGCGCATGAACGCGCTCGGCTACCACGTGTGGATGATCCGCTTCGTCGCGTTCCTGTTCTCGGGCTTCTGGAGTGGCGTGGCGGGGCTGCTCTACCTCTACTACAACCAGTTCGTGAGCCCGCAAGCCGTCGCGCTCACCGCGTCGGCCGAGGCGCTCCTGATGGTGATCGCCGGCGGCACGGCCACATTGCTCGGCCCGATCATGGGCGCGGCGCTGGTGGTCGTCGTCAAGAACGTGGCGAGCGCCCACATCGAGCGCTGGAATTTCGTGCTGGGCGCGATCTTCGTCGTGATCGTGGTCTTCATGCCCGAAGGGTTGGTGCCGGGGACGGTGCGGCGCTGGCGCCGCGCGATGGCCGCGCTGCGGCCGCGCG
>DATEMW010000552.1:0-3829 GCA_035275385.1 Candidatus Methylomirabilota bacterium
CAGATGATCGGCGGCATGGTCCTCCACGCCGGCACGCTCGCCGAGATGAAGACGGGCGAAGGCAAGACGCTCGTCGCCACCCTGCCCACCTATCTGAACGCGCTCGAGGGGAAGGGCGTCCACGTGGTCACGGTGAACGACTACTTGGCGCGGCGCGACTCCGAGTGGATGGGTCGCGTCTACCGCTACCTGGGCATGACCGTCGGGGTCATCCAGCACGATCTGGTCGACGCCGATCGCCAGCGCGCCTACGCCTGCGACATCACCTACGGGACCAACAACGAGTTCGGCTTCGACTACCTGCGCGACAACATGCGGTTCAGCCTCGAGGAGCTGGTGCAGCGCGAGCTCCACTACGCGATCGTCGACGAGGTCGACTCGATCCTGATCGACGAGGCGCGGACGCCGCTGATCATCTCGGGGCCGGCCGACGAGTCGACCGACCTCTACTACAAGATCGACCGGATCATCCCGAAGCTCCGCCGCGCGGCCACGATCGTCGAGGGCAAGCTCTCCGAGATCGAGGCCGAGAAGAAGGGCGATTTCATCGTCGACGAGAAGGCGCGCGCGGTCGCGCTCACCGAGGAAGGCATCGCGAGCTGCGAGGGCCTGCTGAACGTCGAGAACCTGTACGACCCGCGCAACATGACGATGCTCCACCACATCCAGCAGGGGCTCCGGGCGCACGCGCTCTTCCGGCGCGACGTCGACTACATCGTCAAGGACGGACAGGTCATCATCATCGACGAGTTCACCGGCCGGCAGATGCCCGGCCGCCGCTGGTCCGACGGTCTGCACCAGGCCGTCGAGGCCAAGGAGAGCGTGCGCATCGAGCGCGAGAACCAGACGCTCGCGACGATCACGTTCCAGAACTACTTCCGGATGTACGACAAGCTCGCCGGCATGACCGGCACCGCGGAGACCGAGGCGGAGGAGTTCGCGAAGATCTACAAGCTCGGCGTCACGGTGGTACCGACGAACCGCACCCTACTCCGTGTGAACGCGCCGGACGTCGTGTACAAGACCGAGCGCGAGAAGTTCAACGCGGTCGTCGACGACGTCATCGAGCGCCACGAGAAGGGCCAGCCCTGTCTGGTCGGCACGGTGTCGATCGAGAAGTCCGAGACGCTGTCGAGCCTCCTGAAGAAGCGGGGAGTCCGTCACGAGGTGCTGAACGCGAAGTACCACGAGCGCGAGGCCGAGATCGTCGCCCAGGCCGGACGCGAGGGCGCGGTCACGATCGCGACCAACATGGCGGGCCGCGGCACCGACATCTTGCTCGGCGGTAACCCCGACTTCTTGTCCAAGGAGATCTTGCGCAAGCGCGGGATCGACCCCGTGACGGCGGCGCCGCCGGAGCGTGAAGCCGCCCTCGTGGAAGCGCGCCGCATCACCGAGCCCGAGCACCAGCGCGTGGTCGAGCGCGGCGGCTTGCACATCGTCGGCACCGAGCGACACGAGGCGCGGCGCGTCGACAACCAGCTCCGCGGACGCTCCGGCCGCCAGGGCGATCCCGGCTCCTCGCGCTTCTATCTCTCGCTCCAGGACGACCTGCTCCGCATCTTCGGCTCGCAGCGCGTCGAGCGGATCATGGAGCGTCTGGGCATGCAGGAGGGCGAGCCGATCGAGCACAAGCTCGTGACCCGCGCCATCGCCACCGCCCAGAAGCGCGTCGAGACCCACAACTTCGAGATCCGGAAGCACCTGCTCGAGTACGACGACGTGATGAACAAGCAGCGCGAGGTGATCTACGGCATGCGCCGCCAGATTCTCGAAGGCGAGAGCCAGGCCGAGACCATCGCCGAATGGATCGACGAGCTCGTGGCGAGCACGGTCGACGGCTACGCCGCGCGCGCCGCGCACCCCGAGGACTGGGATCTCGCCGGCCTGACCGAGGCGCTGCACCGGCAGTTCGACACGCGGATCCCGGCCGCCGAGTTCGACGAGATCGTCTCGCGCGAGGCGCTCGACCAGCTCGTGCAGGACGCGGTCAAGGCGCGCTTCGCCGAGCGCGAGCAGGAGCTCGGCGGCGAGCTCCTGCAGGCGCTCGAGCGGCACGAGATGCTGCTCGTCCTCGACACGCAGTGGAAGGACCATCTGCTCTCGATCGACCATCTGAAAGAAGGCATCGGGCTGCGCGGCTACGGCCAGCGCGATCCGCTGACCGAGTACAAGAAGGAAGCGTTCGATCTGTTCGAGGACATGTTCGAGCGCATGAAGGCGTCGGTGGTCGAGCGGATCTTCAAGGTCCAGATCGTTCGCGACGCGCCGATGGAATTGCCGGCGATGACCGCCTGGGCGGACGCGCGCGAGTCGCGCGGCGAGATCGAGGGCGGCCAGCCTTCGCGCGCCGCGACGCCGTCGCCGCGCGCACAGCCCGCGCCCCGCACGCCGACCGGCGAGAAGATCGGGCGCAACGACCCGTGCTACTGCGGCTCCGGCAAGAAGTACAAGAAATGTCATTACCTGAAGGCCTAGAGGGCGATATCTAGGGTTTTCCACAGCCGTAACCCCAACGGCTGGTGCTTTTTTCTTTGGTTGTATTGGGTCCACCGTGCTAGAAAACTCTATGCGCCTCGAATCCGTGTCGCTGCACGGCTTCAAATCCTTCGCCGAGAAGTCCGTTCTCAAAGTGACGCCCGGCATCACCGCGATCGTCGGACCCAACGGCTGCGGCAAGAGCAACATCTCCGAGTCGGTTCGTTGGGCGCTCGGCGAGCAGAGCGCGAAGTCGCTTCGCGGCCAGCGGATGGAGGATCTGATCTTCCACGGCTCGGGGTCGCGCAAGCCGGTCGGCTTCGCCGAGGTCGAGCTGACCTTCAGCAACGACGGCGTGCTGTCCGTGCCGTGGACCGAGGTGGCGGTGAGCCGCCGCCTGTACCGCACCGGCGAGAGCGAGTACCTCCTCAACAAGAACCCGTCACGGCTGCGGGACATCCTCGATCTCTTCGCCGGCACGGGCGCCAATCCGCGCGCGTATTCGGTGATGGATCAGGACAAGCTCAACCACGTCCTGACCGCCAAGCCGCACGAGCGCCGCGTGTTCATCGAGGAAGCCGCCGGCATCGCGCGCTACAAGCAGCAGCGCAACGAGACCGAGGGCAAGCTCGACGCGACCCGCCAGAACCTCGTGCGCGTGCGCGACGTCATGGACGAGGTGCGGCGGCAGCTGAACTCGCTCGAGCGGCAGGCGAAGAAGGCGCAGCAGTACAAGACCCTGCAGGCCGAGAAGCGCGAGCTTGCGCTGGCGCTGGTCGCCGCCGACTACGCCGGTCTCAGCGCCGAGGGCGAGCGCTTGACGGGCGAGCTCACCAGGCTGCGTGACGGCGAAGAGGGGCTGCGCACGCGCCTGTCGTCGCTGGCTGCGCGTGAGGCGCAATCGCGGGAAGCGCTCCAGGCGAGCGAGCATCGGCTGTCGGACCTGCGCCAAGCCGTCTCGAAGGTTCAGGGCGAGCTCGAGCGTCTCCTCGAGCGGCGCGAGCAGATGGGCGTGCAGATCCGCGAGCTCAACGACGAGAGCGTGCGGCTGGACGAAGAAGTCCGCACGACCACCGAGCGGCAGGCGTCGATCGTCGGCGAGCGGGAGACCGTCAGGCTGGCGCTGCGCGACACCGAGCAGGTGGCCGCCGAGCGCTCACGCGCCGCGACGGAATTCGAGGCTGCCCTGGAGCGCCAGCGCGCAGCTCTGGCCGTCGAGCGCGACCACGCCGAGGCGCTGCGTCTGGAGCAGGCGCGGCTCGCCGCCGAGCGGGTCGACCTGATGCGGAGCGCCGGTGAGCTGCGCGAGCGCGAGATCCAGCTCGGCCGCCGCGCCGAGCGGCTCGCCGCC
>DATEMW010000553.1:0-2754 GCA_035275385.1 Candidatus Methylomirabilota bacterium
GGGCGCGTGTCGGAGGAATAGACGACGCTCCGCGCGCGCTGCGCGTCGATGCGGACCGCGAAGTTGGGCATCGGTCCGTGCTCGTTGGGCGACGTCCTGATCGTGAGCGGCCCGAGCTCGAACGCGTGGGCGCCTTCGGCCAGATCGATCGCGCGTACCGAGACCTTGAACATCCCCGGACGCTCGAGGGTGTTGAAGAGGCTCAGGAGGCTCCGCAGGGGCTCGACGTGCTCCGGCCGGCAATAGATGGTCAGCGGCGCCTGGCGGCCGAGCACCCCGAAGTTCCGCACGAGCGCCGGGAGCCCGTACGAATGATCGGGATGGATGTGGGTGATCACGACCGCGGCAAGCGCCTGGGGATCGACGCCCGCGCGCCGGAGCTTCTGGATGGGGCTGCCGCCGCAGTCGATCAGCACCGCGCCCGCGGGGACCGCCACGACGATCGAGGTCGTGTCGCGCACAGCGGACGGAACCGAGCCCGAGGTGCCCAGAAACGCGAAATGCATCAGGGCGACTTCAGGCTGGCGGGGTCGAAGAGCGAGTCGGCGGGATTCGTGTCGATCGCCACCGAGCGGACCGTGAACAGCACCAGGAGCTTGCCGTCGACGAACACCTCCTGGCGATACGGGAAGTACAGCTTGCCCACCAGCGGCCGATGCTCCGAGAGCGTCAGGTCGAGGAGCCGCACGCCGTTCGGCAGCCGCTCGCGGGTGACGATGCGCACGACGCCGTAGTCCGGATCGAGCCACACGGCCGGAACGTCGCGGTCTCCGGAGTGGGCGCCGATCACCGTGACCGACCGCCCGGCCACGCGCGCCACGTGGCTCACGTCGTCACGAATGCCTCGCGCACGCCACTCGGCCAGAAGGTCGGCCGCGCGGCGCTTCACGGGGGCGAGGACCTGGCTCAGCGCGCGCCCCCCCTCGAGAGCCTGCACCTGGGATACCTTGCCGTCGGCCCGGCGCACCCAGACGCGGTCGCCGACCGTCAGCTGGACCTCACGCTGGCCCTCGATGGTCTGCTCGACGCGCTGGCGCTGCGGCAGCTTGAACAGCATCCGCTGCTCGCCCCCGGACACGCGCCGCTGACCATCCGGGTGGTACAGGGCCAGGCTCTGATCGATGACGAGATCGCGGATCTGGACGTCGGAAACCCGCGCCACGAATGCCTCGACCGCGCTCCGGGCATCCTGCCCCGGAGCCTCTCGGGCACCCACGCAGATCGCGGCGAGGACGATCGGCAGGACGAGGGCACGCCGCACGGATGTGGTTATAATGCCGTAGTTATGCAGAACGCAAACGAAAGGAGCACGTGTGGCTGGTGATGCGCTGAGCGGCGGCGTGCTTGCTCTCGTCTGGAACGCCGGGCCGATCGCCAAGTTCATCCTGCTCGTGCTGATGGCGTTCTCGATCGTGAGCTGGGCACTTATCGTCGAAAAGGCCTGGCAATTCAGGCGGGTTCGCCGACAGACGTTCGAGTTCCTCCGCGTGTTCCGCGAGGCGCGGCGGCCGTCGATCGTTCACAGTGCGGCGCGCAAGCTGCGGCAGAGCCCGCTCGCTCAGCTGTATTTCGCGGCGTATCAGGAAGTCTCCGGGATCCCCGAAGTGCTCGACAAGGTGCTCGATGATCTCGACGATGGGCTGAGTGCCGATCGGCTCGAGGCGGTGAATCGCGCCCTGCGTCGCGCTGCGGCGCTCGAGGTCGCGCGGCTCGAGCACTATCTGCCCTTCCTGGCGACGACCGCCAGCGCCACGCCGTTCATCGGCCTCTTCGGCACCGTGTGGGGCGTCATGGCCGCGTTCCACGGGATCGGCACGCAAGGATCGGCGAGCCTCGCGGTCGTCGCCCCGGGCATCTCGGAGGCGCTGATCGCGACGGCGGCCGGCCTCGGCGCCGCGATTCCGGCGGTCATCGGCTACAACTATTTCGTCAATCGCGTGAAGCACTGGGCCGTCGAGATGGAAGGCTTCACGCTGGACCTCTTGAATCTGTTGAGCCGCCCCGCCGCCAAGGCGGGCTGAGCCGGCCACGATGTTCAAGGCCGAAGAGTCTCAGGGCCCGCGCCGCATCGGCACCAATCTCGCCGAGATCAACATCATTCCGCTCGTCGACGTCGTGCTGGTCCTGCTCCTGATCTTCATGCTGACCGCGCCGATGATGTACCGCGGGATCGACGTGAACCTGCCCAAGGCCGCGTCGAAGCCGACCGCCGTCGAGGAGCGCATGGTGCTCACGGTCACCAAGGATCAGGCGCTCTTCCTGAACGAAAAGCGCGTGCCGCCGACGGGGCTCGAGGCCACGCTCCGGACGGCGTTCGCGAACCGCAACGACAAGACGTTGTACCTCAAGGCCGACTCCGCGCTGTCGTACGGCGCGGTCGTCGAAACGATGGACCGCGTCCGACGCGCGGGCATCGAGCGGCTCGGGATGGTCACCGAGCCGGCTCGGGAGCGCTGAGACCGCGACGGCAGTGCCTGCCGGAACTCTCCGGGTGCACTTCCACATCGGACCGGCGCTGGGGCGAATCCGCCTGCCGCTGGGGCCGGCGGTCGTCTCCGCGATCCTCCACGTGGTGCTTCTCATCATCGTGATCTTCGGCGCGTCGATGTGGACCGACAAGCGAACGAAGCCCGTATACGTCGTGCTCGCGCCGGCCACCGCGGCCATCGGTTCGCCGAAGGGCGTCGACATGCCACCGCGCGCGGAGGAGCCGGCCCCGAGGCCGCCGGCGCCGCCGGCCGACCTCCCTCAGCG
>DATEMW010000554.1:0-4804 GCA_035275385.1 Candidatus Methylomirabilota bacterium
GGGCAGGAGCTTTCTCACGCCCTCGAAGAACGTCTCCGGGCCGGCGACGTAGCGGTTGGCGAGGAACTCCGGCACGATCGCGCGATTGAGCTTCGAGGCCACGGCGCCCGACGCGAGGATCGCCTTGATCTCCGACCCGAACACCAGCTCGCGGTCGGTCAAGGCGTAGTAGAGCGGCTTGATGCCGAGCCGGTCGCGCGCGAGCAGGAGCCGCTGCCGCGCCCGGTCCCAGATCGCGAAGGCGAACATACCCTGGAGCTTCTCGACACACCGCTCGCCTTCTTCCTCGTACAGATGGACGATCGTCTCGGTGTCGGCGCGCGTCCGGTACTGGTGGCCGCGCGCCTCGAGCCAGGGACGCAGCTTGGCGTGGTTGTAGATCTCGCCGTTGAAGACGACCCACACGCTGCCGTCCTCGTTCGGCATCGGCTGCGCGCCGCCCTGGACGTCGATGATCGCAAGGCGGCGGAACCCGAGGCCCACCGAGCCTTCGGTCCACAGGCCCTCACCGTCGGGCCCGCGGTGACGCAGGACGTCGCGCATGATCTTGAGCCGCGTCTCGTCGACGGGCTCGAGCGGATTCAGACCGGCGATACCGACGATGCCGCACATGGTGCCGTCTCCTCAGGCCGCCCGCTTGCGGAGGGTCACGCACGCGACCTTCTTCCGCGAGGGCTCCGTTTCCCCGAGAGGTCGCAGGAACATCCGGTTGAGCGCGAAGTGCGCGGGCAGCATGGCGTACCGGGCCAGCCGCGGCAGCCGGCGGTTGAGGATCGCGTCCTCGACCGCGATCCTGCGCTCGCCCCAGAAGCTCACGTCGACGACGTCGAGACCCTGGTGGTCGAGCAGCCGCTTTTGCATCGAGTCGCGGTCGTACGCGCGCTGATAGAACACGCGCTCCTCACTGCCGGCTTGCACCCAGTAGGCATCGGCGTTCCGCTTGACCTGGAACTCCTCGACGTAGCCCTGGTCGCTCCAGGGCACCGTGAGGCAGACGAGGCCGCCGGGCTTGAGCACGCGGGCGATCTCCTGCATGGCCGCGACGTCGCCGTCGCCGGGAATGTGCTCGACGACCGAGACCGAGAAGATCCGGTCGAACGCCTCGTCGCCATAGGTGAGCGCCTGGGCGTCCTGCGTCTCCATGCGGTACCGTCCGCGGCAGCTCTTGCGCACGCTCGCCGCGTAGGCGCCGTAGGCGGTGAAGAAGTAGTCGACCAGGTCGGTCGCCCATACGTCGGCGCCGACGCGCGCGGCCAGGAACAGCGACAGGAGCTTCGGGCTGCCGATGTCGAGCACACGGTGGTCCTGGGCGACGTCCAGATGCTGGAGCACGTAGCGGAACTCGGCGCAGCGGATATACTCGACCGGCAGCACCAACCGCTTGAGCGCGTCGCGCGGCGCCACCGGAAGCGACCGGGCGCCGACCCGCAGGCCGAACCGGTAGACGTCCCAGTCCGAGAGCCTCATGCGCTCACCACGCGATCGACCAGCTGGCGCGCCGTCATGAAGCGCGCGCCGACGGTCTCGAGCATCGCGATCAGCCGCCGCATGCGCGGCAAGGTGCGCGACAGGTTCAGGTAGTGGCGCGTCCCCCGCGCCGCGCCCGCGCCGGTGACGCGCGGCTGGCCCGGGTCGAACTCCCAGGAATGCAGGTACATCAGGTACGAGCCGCGTCGCGCGATCGAGCGCGCGACCAGCCGCCGGAACAGCGCGGCCGGGTAGAGCCGGAAGTAGCCGCCGCCCGCCGCGGGCAGCACGACCGGCCCGACGTGCTCGACCGGGAGCGACAGCTCGATCATCCGGTCGCCCACGCGATAGAGGCCAGGCGCGATCGGGGGGCCGAGGTCCCCGAGCCGGCCGTAGCGATCGTGCAGGTCGAACGGATGGTGGCTCGAGTCGTAGCGGAAGCCGCAGTCCTCGAGGATCGCCAGCCGCTCGCGATCGATGCTGAACGACGGCGCGCGATAGCCGACGATCTCCTGCCCCGAGACGTCCTCGAGCACCTTCTTGGCGCGCACCACGTCGTCCCGGAACTCGGCGCGCGTGAGCTGCATGGGCATGACGTGGCCGTGGCCGTGGCTCGCCACCTCGTGGCCGGCCTCGGCGATCTCGCGCACGAGCTGCGGCTCGCGCTCGGCCACCCAGCCGAGCACGAAGAAGGTCGAGTGGATCTGGCCCTCGGCCAGGAGCCCGAGCACCCGGCGCGTGGCGTCGGCTACCCGGCGCGGCATCGACTCCCAGCGCTCGGGCGGAAACAGCGGGCGCAGATTCTCGACCTGAAACCAGTCCTCGATGTCGAACGTCAGGAGGCACGGGATCATACGAGGCGATACCCCATGTGACGGAACCGGTCCGCCTCGACGCGTCCCGGGAACGAGTGATAGTGCGCCTGACCGCGATCCATGGCGACGGGCTCCACGGTGCCGGCGTGGAAGCGCTCGAGCAGCTCGATCAGCGCCCGGGCGCCCTCGCGCTTCATCCGGCGGATGACGCGGTCGAGGTTCCGGTCGCCGTCGAGCGGCACCTCGCGCTGGAGCAGGACCGAGCCCACGTCGATGTCGACCGTCATCGTGTGTACGGTGACGACGATCGATTCCCTGCGGTCGTACATCTGCCAGAACACGGGCAGCATGCCGCGGTAGGCGGGCAGCGGCCCGGTGTGGACGTTGACGCATGCCAGCCGCGGCACCGAGAGGAGCTCGCGCTTGAAGATCTGCGAGGCCGCGACCGAGACCAGGAGATCGGGCGCGAGGCCGCGGACGCGCGCGACGTACTCGGGCGCGTTGACGTTGGCGACGACCCGGCTGGGAATCGCGTAGCGGGCGGCCAGGCGCTCAATCGTGCCGCTCCACGCAGCGGTCGGCGCCACGAGATCGAGCGCCTTCACCCGTGCGAAGCGGCCGAGCAGCCGCGCGAAGTCGCGTCCGCCGTAGAAGTGGTAGAGCTTGCGCGCCAGCGCGCTCCGCGTCGGCTGATTCAAGGGCGGCGTGATGTCGATGCCAAGGACCTCGACGCGATCGCGCGGCACACCGGCGAGGAACTCGCGGAAGAAGACCGGGAGATAGAACGGATCCTCCTCGGTCAGGACGAACACACGGAGCGCGCCGCTCATGTCCGATCCACCTCCACCCGCTGCCACGTGACGGACGTGCGCCCGAGGTAGTAGGACGGCATCGCCCAGAACGCGGCGAGGTTCAGCGCCAGGAACGACCGGAGCAGCGAGACCACGCGGGACACCGCGCGCGGCGCCGGGCCGCGCCACGCGGTGAGCGCGACCAGCCCGACGCCGGCGCCGGCCAACAGCCCCGTGCCGTAGGACAATCGCGCCGCCATCACCGCCCCCACGAGCATCAGGAGCAGGCCGTACGGACAGGCCAGCCGCGAGAGCTTGTGCACGACGAAGCGGCCCCACACCGGGTTCCGCGTCGGGTTGAGGCAGCCGTCGACGCGGTGGCAGATCTGCACGAGTCCCGCGAGTGTCCGCACCTTGCGGACGAACTCGTTGCCCGCCGAGCGCGTGGCGACGTCGAGGCTGCCGGCGGCCTCGGCCATGACGATGCGCCGGCCGCCGAGCGCCACCGTGAGCGGGACGTACACGTCGTCGAGGATCGTATCCGGCGGAATCTCCGGCAGGTCGACCGTCCGAAGGGCGTAGAGCGATCCGGTCACCTGCACCATCGAGCCCGACCGCGACTCGCACTTGCGCACATAGCCCTCGTACGTCCAGTACGCGTCGCCCTTCACGCGCAGGTCGCCGGAGACGACGCCCACGTCGGGGTCGGCGAGCTGGGCCACCAGCTCGCGGATCGCGCGGTGGGTGATCGCCTGGCGCGGGTCCATCAGCACGGCGACGTCGCTCGCGATCTCGGGCCGCGCCAGGTTCAGCGCGGTCGGCTTGCCGCTCCTTCGCTCGGTCCGCATGAGACGAATGCGGTGATCGCGGCGGGCCCAGGCGCGGACGATCGCGTCGGTGGCGTCGGTGGATCCGTCGCTCACGACGATGATCGAGAGCTTGTCCGGCGGATAATCCTGATGAACCAGCGCCCGGAGCTTGTGGCGAATCCGCACGGCCTCGTTCGCCGCGGCCATCACGCAGGTCACCGTCGGCAGGAGCGCATCGGGTAGATACTTCGCGGCGGTCGGAACCGGCCGCACGCGCGCGAGCCACGCCACCCAGAGCGCGTAGCCCGCGTACGACACGAAGACCACGACGAGTCCCAGGCCGAAGAACGCGGCCCAGATCATGGCTCGGCCCTTCCGCCGAACGTGATGCGCTCGCCCGTGTCGTCGAAGACGAGCCCGACGGGCGCGCCGGTCCGGTCGAGCACCGCCGACACCGCGGGCGCCGCCGCGCGCGGCCCGGCGCTCGGCAGGAGCACCGTCATCAGGCGCAGCGGCAAGGTCGTCACCGTCGAATAGACCAGGAGCGGCGCGGGCTCGCGCCGTCCGTAGACGGGCGAGACCCAGCCGCGCATCGGATCCAGCTCGCCCGTGTAGACGCTCGCCTTGAGCGCGACGCCGGCGAATGGACGCACGAAGAGCTCGGCTCCGGTCCGGCCGCGCGCCCGCGCCCAGAGGGTGGGATCGACGTGCACCTCGAGCGGCGCGAACTGGAACTGTAGATCCACGTGATGCTCGCCCTCGCCGTCGATGTCGTCGACGACGATCCAGTAGCGGCCGTCGACGAAGGCGACCCGGCGCCGGTGCACGGCGCCCCCGCCCGGGAGCGCGGCGTAGCCGCTGTGATCGGCGTCGACCAGCTCGCGCCCGGTCGTCGAGCGCCAGTCGAGCAGGCGCGCGCCCG
>DATEMW010000555.1:0-3834 GCA_035275385.1 Candidatus Methylomirabilota bacterium
GAGCACGTGCGGCTTCCACGAGCGAAGCACGTCGAGCGCTTCGGGCGGCGACGTGCACAGGCGGGCTTCGGCTTCGGCGCGGCGCAGGATCGTCGCGACCAGATCGAGCGCGTCCGGATCGTCGTCGACGACCAGAACGCGCAACCCTCGGAGCGAGGGCCCGCGGTAGGACGGCGGCGCCTGTCGAGCGGTTGGATGCACACGCTCCTCGCTGGCCGCGACGACCGCCGCGACCAGGGGCAGCTTCACCCTGAAGGTCGAGCCCTTTCCCTCGCCCGCGCTCTCGGCGGTGACGGAGCCGCCGTGCAGCTCGACCAGATGCCGAACCAGCGCGAGGCCGATCCCGAGCCCGCCCTGATTGCGCGTGGTGCCGCTCTCGCCCTGTTTGAAGCGGTCGAAGATCAGCGGCAAGAGCTCGCTCCGGATGCCGGCGCCGGTGTCGCTGACCACGATCTCGACGTGGGAGTTGACGCGCTGGAGCG
Source organism: Candidatus Methylomirabilota bacterium (assembly GCA_035275385.1). Taxonomy (GTDB): domain Bacteria; phylum Methylomirabilota; class Methylomirabilia; order Rokubacteriales; family CSP1-6; genus AR31. The sequence goes on from DATEMW010000555.1 coordinate 483, forward strand.
CCAGCTGGATCCGTCCGTCCTTCGGCGTGAACTTGACCGCGTTCATCAGCAGATTCCACACGACCTGCTGCAGGCGGTCAGGATCGCCGTTGAGCGGCCCGGCGCTCGGATCGATCAGCGACTGGAGCCGGAGCCCCTTGGCGTCGGCGGCCGGCCGCACCGCATCCAGCGCGGCCTCGAGCACCCGCGGGAGATCGACCGGCCGGATGTCGAGTCGCATCTTGCCGCTGATGATGCGCGACACGTCGAGCAGATCGTCGATCAGCTGGAGCTGCACATGCGCATTGCGGACGATCGCGTCGAGCGCGCGCGGCGTCGTCGCCGGGTCGATCTGGCCCATCTGGAGCATGCGCGCCCAGCCGTACACCGCGTTCATCGGCGTGCGCAGCTCGTGCGACAGCACGGCGAGGAATTCATCCTTCGCGCGGTTTGCGCTCTCCGCCTGAGCGCGCGCGTGGTCGGCCTCGCTGAAGAGCGTAGCGTTGTCGACCGCCAGCGCCGCCCGGCGCGCCAGCTCTTCCGCCAGGGCTACGTCGACGGCGCCGTACGCGTGCGCCGAAGTGGTCCGGACGAGCGTGATGGCGCCGACCGTGCGCTGCCGCGTCACCATCGGCACGGCGATCGCCGAGCGCGGCCTCAGCCTCCGCATGATCTCCAGATGCCGCGCGTCGCGCGAGGTGGACACGAGCGTCTCCTCCGTCACTTCCGGAATGAGCATCGTGGTCCGTGTGCGCAGCACTTCCGCGGCGGGCTGGGATGAATTCCAGTCAGGAACGTACTGCTGGAGCTCCACCAGCAATGCTTCGGTATCGGGAGCGCCCGCGGACACGGCGACGCGCTCCACCGTATGGTCGCGCGCGACGAGATCGATGATGCACCAGTCGGCGAATGTCGGTACGACCAGGCGCGACACCGTGCGCAAGGTGGTAGCGGAGTCGAGCGACGCGCTCAGCGCCGCGCTCGAATCGGAGAGCAACATGGCGCGCTGCTCGGCCGATTCGGCGCGCTCCCGCTCCGCCTGCTCGCCGGCGAGCAGTTGGCCTCGTTCGGCCTCGGCGCGCCTGCGGTCCGTGATGTCACGAGCGATCTTCGAGGCGCCGATGATACGGCCGACGGCATCCTTGATCGGCGACACCGTCAGCGCGATGTCGACCGGCGTGCCGTCCTTCCGGATGCGTATCGTCTCCATGTGCTCGATCGACTCACCGCGGCGCAGGCGCCTCAGGACCTCGTCTTCCTCGCTCTGGCGATCCGCCGGCACGATCATTCTGATGGACCGGCCGATCGCCTCCTCGGCCGTGAAGCCGAACAACCGCTCGGCAGCCGGATTCCAGGCGGTGATGATCCCGTCGAGGTCCTTGGCAACGATCGCATCCTCGGACGAGCGCACGATGGCACCCAGCCGTAGCCCGGCTTCGTCGGCCTGCTTGCGAGCCGTCGTGTCCTCGAGCAGCGCGGAGAAGCCTTCCGGCGTCGGAAAGACGCGGATCCTGAACCATCGTCCATACGGGTTGTAGAACGTCTCGAACTCGATGCTCTCGCCTTGGACCGCCGCGCGCCGCAGATTGCCCTCGGTGTCGGTGTTGACGATATCGGGGAATACGTCCCAGATCGCCTTGCCCAGCAGCGCCGACACGGGCTGCCGAAGCAATTCGGCCGCGCGCTCGTTCACGTAGCGATACCGCCAGTCCATGTCGAAGACAACGAAGCCTTCGTCGATGCTGTGGAGCAGGCCCTCGAGCCGCCGTCGTCCTCGGTACATCGCTTCGCTGAGCGCGCAGATCATCGAGCCGATCGCGATGAAGATGACCAGCGCGACGACCTCCTTCACGGTCGCGAGCCGGAAGCTGTGCAAGGGCGCGAGCCAGAAATAGTTGGCGAGAAGCCCGCTGAGAATTGTCGTCACCATGCCGGGCCACAAGCCTCCTGCCCAGGCGCTCAGCACGATCGCCGGGAAAAACAGCAGGAACGGCACCGAGTCGCCCCAGATCATCGACAGCAGACCCTGCGCCGCGGCGGCTGCCGACGCCAGGCCGACGGCGATGAGGTAGCGCGCGGGCGTCGGCCAATCGGAAGCTCGAAGGTAGCTGGCTCTGGTGATCACGATCCGCAAACTGAAGAAATACCACAGGAAATGGCCGCGCCGGAACATCCAGGAATGCCCGCCCGGCTTTTGCGGGCTTTACCGGACACGCGGCAAGCCACATTTCGGTCGCCCAAGGCCCGCGAATTCGGCGGGCCACGGCGCCAGATTTCGGCCGGCCCCGGGGCAGCCGCTTCTGCGATAGTGTGTGCCTCCCAAGGGAGGACGGGGATGAAAGCGATCGTGTTCGCACAAACCGGTGGTCCCGAGGTGCTGGCCCAGGCCGACGTCCCGAAACCCGAGCCTCGGGCCGGCTGGGTGCTGATCAAGAATCACGCGATCGGCGTGAACTTCGCCGACACGCGCTATCGCCAGGGCACCTACACCGTCAAGCCGAAGCTTCCCGACATCCCCGGGATGGAAGCCGCCGGGGTGATCGAGGCGGTCGGCGACGGGGTGACCAACCCGCGACCCGGCATGCGCGTCGCCGCGTTCACGAGCCGGGCCTACGCGGAATACTGCGTGTCGCCCGCGTTCATGGCGGTCCCGCTCCCCGACTCCGTCAGCTTCGTCGACGGCGCGGCGTTTCTGATCCAGGCGCTGACCGCGTACCACGCGCTCCACACGATGGATACGACCGGGCCGGGCAAGACGGTCCTCGTTCACGCCGCGGCCGGCGGCGTCGGCCTCGCCGCGGTCCAGCTCGCCAAGGCGGCCGGCGCGCGAGTCTTCGGCACCGTCTCGAGCGACGCGAAGGCCGGCCTCGCGAAGGAAGCGGGCGCGGACGTGGTCATCAACTACGTCAAGGACAAGTTCGCCGACGAAATCTTGAAGGCAACCGGCGACCGGGGCGTCGATCTGATCCTCGACGCGGTCGGCAAGCCCACCTTCGAGGAGGGGCTTCGCTGTCTGGCGCCGTTCGGCAACATCGTCCTCTACGGCCGCGCCGGCGGTGCGCCGGATCCGCTGAACTTATCGGTCCTCTCGCCGAAGTCGCAGAAAGTGAGCGCCCTCTCGCTCCCGACGATCACGCGGAACTTTCCCGACAAAACGCGCGAAAGCGCGTCGCGGTGCTTCGCCCTCATGCGCGAAGGACGCCTCAAGGTCTACATCAGCCGGACGTACCCCATGGCCCAGGCGGCCGAGGCGCATCGGCATCTCGAGTCGCGCGAATCGACGGGCAAGCTGATCCTGCTTCCCTAACGCCATGGATCGCACGACCGCGACCTTGGCTCGCTACGTGACCTCGCTCCGCTACGAGGATCTGGG
>DATEMW010000556.1:0-2007 GCA_035275385.1 Candidatus Methylomirabilota bacterium
CCGAGCGTGAAGACCACGAGCTTTCCGCCGCTGGCCCTCGGCAAGGTCCGTCACGTCGGCGAGACCGTCGTGATGGTCGCCGCCGAGAGCCGGTACCTGGCCGAGGACGCCGTGGAACGCCTCGTCGTCGAGTACGAGCCGTTGCCGGTCGTCAAGGGTACCGACGACGCGCTCACACCCGCGAGCCCGATCCTGCACGACGATGCCGGGACGAACCTCCTGGTCAGCCGCGAGTTCGCTCGCGGCGACGTCGACGCCGCGCTGGCGGGTGCCGCGCACGTGGTGCGCGAGCGCTTCCGGTTCCATCGCCACACACCGGTTTGCATGGAGAACCGCGGCTGTCTCGCGGACTACGCGACGGGCACGGGGACGCTCACGTTGCGGTCGTCGGCGCAGTGCCCCGGGCTCGTGCGCGACGTGCTGACCGATCTGCTCGGCATGCCCGAGCACCACGTCCGTGTGGTCGCCACCGACGTGGGCGGCGGCTTCGGCGCCAAGGCCTCGCTCTATCCCGAGGAGATCGCCACGTGCGTGATGGCGCGGCGCCTGGGGCGGCCCGTGAAGTGGATCGGCGACCGCCGCGAGGACCTGCTCTCGACCACGCACGCGTGGGACGAAATCGTCGACGCCGAGCTCGGGCTCGCCGCGGACGGCACGATCGTCGGCCTGCGCGCCGAGGTCACCGTCGACGTCGGCGCCTATTCGATCTATCCGTGGACCGCCGCCATCGAGCCCGTGCAGACGATCAGCTTCCTGCCGGGCCCGTACCGGATGCCGGCCTATCGCGGACGCACGCGCGGCGTGGCGACCAACAAGGCGCCGCTCGGGCCGTATCGCGGCGTCGGGCGCCCGCCCGCGGTGTTCGTGATCGAGGGGCTGATGGATCGCGCCGCGCGCCAGCTCGGGATCGACCCGACCGAGATCCGGCTGCGCAACTTCATCCGCGACGAAGATTTTCCCTACAAGTCGCCGTCCGGGATCGTGTGGGACCACTCGAGCTTCACTGGGTCGCTCGTCAAGGCGCGCGAGGTGCTCGACTACCAGGCCGCGCGCGACGCGCAGAAGCGGGCGCGGGCCGAGGGCCGCTGGCTCGGCGTCGGCGTCGCGTCGTACGTCGAGCTGACCGGGATCGGCTCGGCGATTCCCGTCTCGCCGGGGATGCCGGTCTCGACGGGCACCGAGGCGGCGACGATCCGCTTTGATCCGGCGGGCAAGGTCACTGCCGTGTTCGGCGTCGCCTCGCACGGGCAAGGGCTCGAGACCACGTTGGCCCAGATCGTGGCCGACGAGGTCGGCGTGCCGATCGAGGATGTGCGCGTGCTCCACGGCGATACCGAAGTGTCGCCCTACGGCACCGGCACCTACGCGAGCCGCAGCCTCGTGCTCGCCGGCGGCGCTGCGATCCTCGCCGGTCGGGCCGTGCGCGACAAGATGCTGCTGATCGCCGGTCATCTGCTCGAGGCGGATCCAGCAGACCTCACGCTGGCCGACGGCCGCATCGCCGTGCGCGGGATGCCGGATCGGAGCGTGTTGATCCGTCAGGTCGCGCGCGCGGCCTACTCGGGCGCACGCCAATTGCCGAAGGGCCTCGAGCCCGGGCTCGAGGCGACGAAGTTCTACGACCCCTACTACGGCACCGCGTCGAACGCGACGCACCTGGCGCTGGTCGAGGTGGACCGCGCCACGTGCGAGGTGAAGACCTTGCGCTACGTCGTGGTCGAGGACTGCGGGCGCATGGTGAACCCGCTCATCGTCGACGGGCAGGTGCACGGCGGGGTCGCGCAGGGGATCGGCGCGGCGCTCCTCGAAGAGATCGTCTATGACGAGCACGGGCAATTGCTCAGCGGCACGCTGATGGACTACGTCATCCCGTCCGCGTGCGAGATCCCGGCGATGGAGGTGCACCACCTCGAGACGCCGTCGCCCGTGACGCTCGGCGGCTTTCGCGGCATGGGCGAGGGCGGCACGATCGGCGCGCCGGCGGCGATCGCCAACGCGATCGCGGAC
>DATEMW010000557.1:0-2315 GCA_035275385.1 Candidatus Methylomirabilota bacterium
GCAGTCGCGCCAGCTCACGACCCTGATCACGGTGCTGGGCTCGATCGTCGCGGTCGTGATGGGTATCGGCGCGGTCTTCGGCGCGCTGAACACGATGTACTCGGCGGTTTCGGAGCGCTCGCGGGAGATCGCGACGCTCCGCGCGCTCGGCTTCGGGAGCGGCAGCGTCGTCACCTCGTTCGTGATCGAGGCGCTCTGCATCGCGCTGGTCGGCGGTCTGCTCGGCTGCGTCGTCGTCCTGCCGCTGAACGGCCTCACGACCGGCACCATCAACTGGCAGACCTTCTCGCACCTGGCTTTCGCGTTTCGCGTCACGCCGGATCTGCTGGCGATGGGGATCGCGTTCGCGCTCATGATGGGCCTGATCGGCGGCGTGCCGCCGGCGGTCCGGGCCGCGCGCGCGCCCATCGCCTTCGCGTTGCGCGAGCTCTAAGGCCGCTTCGGGCGGCCTTAGTGGCCGCCGAGACCGGGGATCGAGATCAAGAGGTGGAGCATGCCGCCGAGCTCGTTGAGCTTGCGCGTGTCCCAGCGGGCGAAGGCGTCGCGCTCCTCAGCGGTCAGGTCGAGGTCGGCGAGCGCGCCGCGCCGGTCGGCGCGGAATCGATCGCGGAACGCCGCGTCCTTCTTCAGGCGATACAGGACGACGTTGGTTTCATAGCGGCTCACGTCACGCTCCACTCGAGCGCGGCCAGGTCGATCCGGCCCATCTCGCCGAAGAACCGCACGCGGGCGCGCGCGGGGCTCACGGCGCCCAGCAGCACCAGCCAGTTGAGCAGCTCGTGCGAGCCGGTCTCGTGCAGCTCCTTGGCGGTGAGCGCCGCGAGCGCGTCGTGGTCGGCTGCTTCCATCAACTTGACGATGCGGCGGTCGAAGACCGGATCGGACTGGCCCACGCGCGCGAGCGATAGCTCGGGGAAGTGGCTGAGCCCACCGGTGGCAATGACCGCCACGTTCCACGGTCCGTCGGCGATCACGCGCGCGATGTGGCGGCCGACCGCGTAGCAGCGCTGGGCGGTCGGCTGCGGCGAGACGAAGCAGTTGACCCAGACCGGCACCAGCGGCGGGACCGGCCGGCGGCCGTAGAGCGTCGAGACCGGGCTCAGGAACGCGTGGTCCAGCGGCGCCGACCACGACGCGGCGAAGTCGAAGCCGGCCTGCATGCCCTGGTCGAGGATCGCGTTGGCCAGATCCTCGTGGACGGGGTAGCGCTGGGGCAGCCCGTCGAGCGCGCGGTCGAACTCGATCGCGTCGGCCTGGACCATGCGGTCGACCGAGCGGCCGACGCGGACGCAGAACGCGGGGATCGCATCGAACGAGAACACGTTCAGGTGATCGTCGGCGACCACGACCAGCGCGTCGGGCGCCGCCGCGGCGAGCGTCGCGCCCATCTCTCGGACCACGGCGATCAGCGCCTCGACCATCTCGCGGCCGTGCGGCCCGACGTTCTGGCCGTAGTAGTCGGGGTAGAGCACGTGCGACATCGCGGCCGCGTGGACGATTCGTCCCATTTCGGTCTCTCAGTTTATAGGCGCGCCTCGGCCGGCGGGGCCCCAGCCCCGCGACGGCCTGCAGCGCGCGCTTCATGATGCGCCAGGGCGCTCCGTCCGTCGACCGAATTGTGCTCGTGGCAGCCCAAGCCGGCCCGGGCGGTCGGGCCACCGGGCCCGCCCGGCAGAAAGCGCGGCATCAGTGGTAGAGTCGGCGACATCCACCCTCAGGGTTTTCAGGAGATCGATATGGAGAAGAAAGTCGCGATCGTGACGGGCGCCGGAAGCGGAGTGGGCAGAGCGGTCGGGCTCGCGTTGTTGAGGGAGGGCTACCACGTCTCGCTGGCCGGGCGGCGCAAGGACGCCCTCGAGAAGGTCGTGGCCGAGGCGGGCGACGCGCGCTCACGGGCCCTGGCCATTCCGACCGACGTGTGCGATCCCCAGGCCATCCGCAACCTGTTCGCGCAGACCAAGAGCGCGTTCGGTCGCCTCGATGTCCTGTTCAACAATGCCGGGATCGGCGCGGCCGGCCTGCTCGAGGACCTGACGGTCGAGCAGTGGAAGGCCGTCGTCGATACGAACCTCACGGGTTCGTTCCTGTGCACGCAGGAAGCGTTCAAGATCATGAAGGACCAGAATCCGCGGGGCGGCCGCATCATCAACAACGGCTCGATCTCGGCCCACACGCCGCGGCCGAACTCGGCGCCGTACACCTCGACCAAGCACGCGATCACCGGGCTCACCAAGGCGACGTCGCTCGACGGCCGCAAGTACGACATCGCGTGCGGCCAGATCGACATCGGCAACGCCGCCACGCCGATGACCGAG
>DATEMW010000558.1:0-11233 GCA_035275385.1 Candidatus Methylomirabilota bacterium
CGAACCGCTCGACGCAGGCGCGGCCGAGCCCTTCGCTGCCTCCCGTGACGATCGCGACCTTACCGGCAAGACCCAGTTCCAGGACGTCCATGGTTGCCTCCCGATCCGAGATTGCCCGAACATACCACCGGCCAGCGCCCCGGTATAGCCCGCCCGGACGCGGCGCCGACGCTGATTGCTCGGATTACCGCGAGAGCGCGTGCGCGGTGTCTCGAGCGATCTGGGTCTCTTCGTCGGTGGGAATCACGAAGGCCTGAAGCCTGGCGCCGGCGCCGCTGATGCGCCGCTCGCCCCGCTCGGTCGCAGCATTGGCCTGCGCATCGAGAGTCAGGCCGACGTGCTCGAGGCCCTCGCAGACACGCGCCCGCACCTCGGCCGACCGCTCCCCGATGGCGCCGGTGAACACGACGGCCGGCGCGCCGCCGAGCGCGGCCAGGTAGGCGCCGACGTATTTCCGGATTCGGTAGCAGAAGATCTCGACCGCCATCGCTGCCTGCGGATCGTGGCCCTCGCGCTCGAGCAGCTCGCGCATGTCGCCACTCCGCGACGAGAGCCCCAGCAACCCCGAGCGCTCGTTCAGCCATCGCTCGACCTCGGCGACGGACACACCTTCGGCCCGGGACAGATGCCCGACGATCGCCGGATCGATGTCGCCCGAGCGTGTACCCATTACGAGCCCTTCCAGCGGCGTCAGGCCCATCGAGGTGTCGACCGAGCGGCCGTTCTCGATCGCCACGGCCGAGGAGCCGTTTCCGAGGTGCAGCACGACTAGCGTCGCCGCCGACTCGCGGGTGTCGGTGAGAGCGCAGTAGCGATCGAGCACGGCCCGATACGAGATTCCGTGGAATCCGAATCTTCGGATGCCGTGGCGGTCCGCCAGCTCCCGCGGAATCGCGTAGCGCCACGCGCGCTCCGGCAACGAGGCGTGAAACGCCGTGTCGAAGACGGCGACCATCGGCAGCTCGCGGCCGAACGCGGCGTGACAGGCCCGGATACCGGCGAGGCTCGGCGCGTTGTGCAGGGGGGCCAGGGACTCGAGCTCGTGAATGGCGGCGACGACGCCGTCGTCGAGCACGGTCGGCGTGACGAAGCGCGGCCCGCCGTGCACCACGCGATGACCGACCGCGTCGACCGCCAGGCGCTGCGCGCCGATCCACTCCGCGATGCGGCGCACCGCCTCGGCGTGATCGCGCAGCGCCTCGGTCGTGTCCACCGGCGCGCCGCCGTCGGCCTCGAAGGAGAGCTGCGCCTTGTCGGCGCCGAGCTTTTCGATCCGTCCGCTCGCGAGCCGGCGCATGCCCTCCGGCCCGTCGGGGCGCCGGGCGGCTTCGAACACGCCGCACTTGATCGACGAGCTGCCGCAGTTGATCGCGAGGACGTTCATGCGGTCCACGTCCACTCGCGCACCTCGGGCATGTCCTCGAGATGCGTGCGCACGTAGACGTGATGGCGCTCCAGCTCCTTCTGGCATTCGTCGATCAGCCCGCGGGTTTGCGGCAAGCGAGCCCCGGCGCGCCGAAGCGCCTCCATGCAGAGGTGATAGCGGCTCATCCCGTTGAGCACCACCATGTCGAATGGCGTCGTCGTGGTGCCTTCCTCGTTGAACCCGCGGACGTGGAACCGCTCGGTGTTGGGCCGGCCGTGGATGATCTGGTGGATCGCCCGCTGGTAGCCGTGGAAGGCGAAGACCACGTGCGCCTCGCGGGTGAAGGTCTGCTCGAACGAATCCACGTCCATGCCGTGCGGATGCACGTCGGGCGGGAACAGCGACATCAGATCCACGACGTTCACCATCCGCACCTTGAGCTCGGGTGCGTGCCGCCTCAGCCACCACGCCGCGGCCACGACCTCGAGCGTCGGGATGTCGCCCGCGGCTGCCAGCACGACGTCGGGGCGGCCGCCCTCGTCGTTGCTGGCCCACCGCCAGACCGACGCGCCCCGCGCGCAGTGTTCGACGGCCTCGTCCATCGGCAGCCACTGGAGCTGAGGCTGCTTGTCGATGACGATCAGGTTGACGTAGTTGCGGCTGCGGAAGCAGTGGTCCGCGGTCGCCAGCAGACAATTCGCGTCGGGCGGCAGGTAGATCCGCGAGACCGTCCCCTTCTTGGACAGCATGACGTCGATCAAGCCCGGCCCCTGGTGGCTGAAGCCGTTGTGGTCGTTGCGCCAGGCGGTCGACGTGAGCAGCACGTTGAGCGACGGGATGGGCTTGCGCCACGGCAGCCGCCCGGCCTCCTCGAGCCACTTGGCGTGCTGCACGGCCATCGACGCCGAGACCATCGCGAATGCTTCGTAGGTGGCGAACAGCCCGTGACGCCCGGTGAGCGTGTAGCCTTCGAGCCAGCCCTGGCAGAGATGCTCGCTGAGCACCTCCATCACGCGGCCGTCGGGCGAGACGTGATCGTCGCCCGGAAGCACGGCTTCCACGAGGCAGCGGTTCTCCACCTCGAACACGTCGCCCAGGCGATTGGAGTTGGTCTCGTCGGGACAGAAAAGCCTGAAATCGGCCTGCGGCTTGTTGCGCGTGAAGACGTCGCGCATGAGTTTGCCGAGCTGGCGCGTCGACTCCCGGCGCTCGGTCGCGGGGCGGCTTACCTCCACCGCGTAGTCGCGAAAGCTCGGCAGGTCGAGCACCACGCCGGCGCCGCCGTTGGCGTGCTGGTTGGCCCCCATCCGTCGCGCGCCCGCCGGCGCCAGCGCCGACAGATCGGGCACGAGCCGCCCCGCTCGATCGAACAGCTCCTCCGGCCGGTAGCTGCGCATCCACTGCTCGAGCAGCTGGAGGTGCTCGGCGTTCGATCTCACCTCGCTCAGCGGCACCTGGTGAGCGCGGAATGTGCCCTCGACTTGCACGCCGTCTACGACCTTGGGCCCTGTCCATCCCTTCGGCGTGCGGAGCACGAGCGCGGGCCATCGCGGGCGGCCTGCCACGCCGCGGCGGCGCGCCTCGCGCTGGATGTCGCGGATCCTGGCGTAGCAGGTCTCGAGCGCCGCGGCGAAGAGCCCGTGAACCGTGCTCGGCTCATCGCCCTCGACGAACAGCACGTCGTAGCCCTGGCCGCCCAGGTAGCTCTCGATCTCCGCGTTGGTGGCGCGGCCGAACACCGTCGGGCCCGCGATCTTGTAGCCGTTCAGGTGCAGGATCGGCAGCACCGCGCCGTCGCGCGCCGGGTTGAGAAAGCTGATGCCCTTCCAGCTTCCGGCCAGCGGTCCGGTCTCGGCCTCGCCGTCGCCCACGACCGCGGCGACGATCAGGTCGGGATTGTCGAAGGCGGCGCCGAAGGCGTGCACGAGCACGTAGCCGAGCTCGCCGCCCTCGTGGATCGACCCGGGCGTGGTGACGCTCACGTGGCTCGGGATACCGCCCGGCGTCGAGAACTGCCGGAAGAGCTTGCGCATGCCGGCGGCGTCCTGCGACACGTCGGGATAGATCTCCGAGTACGTCCCCTCGAGATAGACCTGCGCGACGATCGCAGGGCCTCCGTGACCGGGGCCCGACAGATAGATGATGTCCGCGTCGTGCCGCTTGATCAGGCGATTGAGGTGAACGTAGATCAGGTTCTGCCCCGGCGACGTGCCCCAGTGTCCGAGCAGGCGGGGCTTGATGTGGTCGGCCTTGAGCGGCTCGCGCAGCAGCGGATTGTCGAGCAGGTAGATCTGGCCGACCGTCAGATAGTTCGAGGCACGCCAGTACGCATCGAGCAGATTGAGGTCGCCGGCTGATAAAACGTTGGCCACGGCTGGGGCCCCCCTTCTCTATACGATACCTGCCGATCAAAATGCGGGGCGTGCCGAGGGGCTGGCGCGCGTCACGCGCGCGGCGACGTCAGGACGGACCGATGCGGCCGACCATCGGGAGCTTCAGCGCGGGATTCTTCCACTCGACGCCGAAGTTGAGCGTGAGCACGTTGAGCTCGATGCCTTCTTCCCACCCGACCGCGAGACCGGTGAGCCCGAACAGCGAGAGCTGGACGCCGGTGCCGCTCGGCGTGGTATCCGCAACTGAGCCCGGCAGGAAATCTTTGCCGATCGCCGTGGACGGCAGCTTGAGCCGGAGCTCATGCACGCTGCGCCCGACCCAGGCCACGAACGTGTTGCTGTTGGGGCCGGGCCATGTCCGATAGCTCGTGGGATAGGGATACGACGCCACGGCCGCCTCGACCCGCGGGATCAGTGGCTCAGCGACCTCGCCGCGCAGATCGACGAGCAGCTCGGGCCGATCGCCGAACCAGTAGTTGTCCGCCCCGCTCCGGTTGATGCGAACGGCAGGCGCGCCGCCGCCCACGCCCCACCCGATGACTTCATAGCGTGTGTAGGCCTCGGCGTCGCGCGGCTTCACGGAGATCCACGTGTGCACCGCGAACAGACCGCGCCAGCCGACCGTGCGGGCGGCGTAGACCTGGATGACCGCTTCGCGCTCGGCCGCGGGATCGGGCGCCTGGCCCGAGGGGCCGCGCTCGAGCTCCCAGAAGTTCGTGCGCGCGCGCTCGAGCAGCGAGCAGCCGGCCAGCGCGATCAACATCAGGAACGGGACGACCAGCCTCACCCGCCGAGCTCCTTTCGGACCATTCGTGCCCCTTCGACGAGCGCGGCCAGCTTTTGCTTCACCACCCAGCGCGGGGTCTCCCAGAAACCGCAATCCGGGTTGAGCCAGAGCTTGTCGGGCGCGACGTGCTTCAGCATCGCGCGGATCCGCTCGGCCACGTCGGCCGCCGACTCGGCCTTGAACGCCTTGACGTCGATCACGCCGGCGCCGAGCTCCTTGTCGGTCGGAAACTCCTTCCAGAAGCGCAGGTCGTCCATGCCGCGGTTGGCGAACTCGAGGACGATCTGCGAGGCGCGCAGGTCGCGCAGCATCGGATAGAGGTTCCTGAAATCGCGGACGGCCGAGAAGGGCCGGCCGTAGAGGTTGCCGAAGCAGACGTGCACGGCGATCTTTGCCTCGACGCCCTCGACGGCGCGGTTCACGCCGTTGTCGAACCGCGGCGGCGCGCCCGCGTACATCCCGCTGTGCGGCTCGTCGATCTGGATGAAGTCGGCGCCCGCCTCGACCAGCGCCCGGCACTCGGCGTTGACGATCCCTACCAGGTCGGCGAGCAACGTGTCCTTGTCACGATAGCCGCCGCCGAGCTTGAGCGGCACGAGCAAGGTGTACGGGCCGGGCACCGTAGCCTTCACCCGCTTCGTGGTGAGCGAGCGGGCGAGCTTGAACTCTTCGACGATCCCGAGCCCCTCGGGTGCCGCGAGCCGGTCGACGACCTCGAACGGAGTGTTCGTATCCCAGAGCGGCTGGCCGAGCCGGCGCGCCGCGGGCAAGGTCCTGATGCCGCTGAAGCGGTCGTAGAAGCCGATGATGAACCGGACGCGCATCATCTCGCCCGTGCTCACCACGTCGATGCCGGCGCGCTCCTGATCGAGGAGCGCAACCTGCGTCGCGTCTTCCATCAGCTCGCGCACGTCGGTCGGGCCCATGCGCCCGGCCTCCATGGCCTCGCGCGCGAGCCAGACCCAGCCCGGCAGCCCGTGACTTCCCACGACCGACGTCGGCAGCAACATCATTCCGCTCCTTTCTCCCGGCTCGCGGCGCGCCCCAGATAGGCCTCGATCACGCGCGGGTCGCGCAGCACCGCGTCCGGCGGCCCGGCGGCGATCCGCCGGCCGAAGTCGAGCACGGTGACCGTGTCGGCGAGGTCGCCGACCAGCTCCATGTCGTGCTCGACCCACAGCATGGTCATGTGAAGCTCGTGCTTGATCCTCAAGAGGAACCGCGCGAGGTTTTCTTTCTCCTCGCGGTTCATGCCGGTGGACGGCTCATCGAGCAGCAACAGCCGCGGCTCCATCGCGAGCGCGCGGCCGATCGCGACGATCTTCTGCACGCCGAACGGCAGGCTGCCGATCAGCTCTTTGCGGACCCGCTCGAGCTCGAGAAACTCGATGATCTCCTCGGCGCGCCGCCGGTGGGCCGTCTCCTCGCGGCGCGAGCGCCCCCAGAAGAGCCCGCCGGCCAGCACACCGGCGCGCATGTGGCGGTGGCGGCCGAGCAGGATGTTGTCGAGCACGCTCATGCCGCGGAACAGCTCCACGAACTGAAACGTCCGCGCGATCCCGTGCGCGGCGATCCGATGGGGCGGCAGGCCCTGGATCGCCGCGTCGCCGAACAGGACCCGCCCCGACGTCGGCGCGTAGAATCCGCCGACGCAGTTCAGGAGACACGTCTTGCCGGCGCCGTTGGGTCCGACCAGCGCCGCCAGCGAGCCCGGCTCGATCGCCATGCTGACCGCGTCGAGCGCGCGCAGCCCCTCGAAGTCGAGCGTGACGTCGTCGACCGTCAGAACCATCGGCGCCGCCTCTGGTACTGCTTCACGTCGGTGTAGCGCTTGCGGTCGGCGCGATGGCCGACGCCGAGATAGAACTCGCGCACGTCCTCGTGGGCCAGGAGCCGCTCCGCCGGGCCGTCGTAGACGATGCGCCCGTGCTCCATGACGTAGCCATAGTTGGCGACGGCCAGCGCCGCGCCGGCGTTCTGCTCGACGAGCAGCACCGCCAGGCCGAGCTCGTCGCGCAGGCGCGCGACCAGGGTCATCAAGCTCTCGACGACCAGCGGCGCCAGGCCGAGCGAGAGCTCGTCGACCAGGAGTACCCGCGGCCGGCAGAGGAGCGCCGTGGCCAGCGCGAGCATCTGGCGCTCGCCGCCGGAGAGATATCCGGCGAGCTGGCGCCGGCGCTTGGCCAGCACGGGAAAGTAGTGGAACACCTGCTCGAGCGTCACCGGCGGCCGCGTCGGATCGGCGTCGGCGCGGACACCGGGCACGAGCGCGCGGAGGTTCTCCTGCACGGTCAGGGTCTCGAAGACTTTGTCGCGCTCGGGCACCAGCACGAGCCCGCGGCGCGCCAGCTCGTGCGGCTTGTGTCCGGTCACGGTCGCGCCCTGGAACACGACGCGCCCGCCGACGATCTGCGCGTTGTCGGCGCCGAGAAAGCCGGAGGCCGCGCGCAACGTGGTCGTCTTGCCGGCGCCGTTGGTGCCGAGCAGCGTCACGATCTGGGCGGGCGGAACGCGAAGCGACACGCCCTGGATCGCCGTCGCGACCCGGTGGTAAACGACCTCGAGGTTCTCGAGCTCGAGCAGCGCCGTCACGACGTCGAAGGCAGCGGTCACGATGCCGAGCGCAGCGGCCGGTAGCGCAGCGGCCACAGGAACACCCAGTTGCGCACGCGACGCCAGACGCCGACGAGCCCCTGCGGCTCGAAGACCAGGAACGCCGCCATCAACAGGCCGAACGCGCCGAACTTCAGCGGAAACAGGTAGTACTCGGCGCCGCCCGGCACCCGCAGCGCGGCCACCGCCGTGTCGATGCCGTACGGGAGCAAGGTCACGAAGGCCGCGCCGAGCACGGCGCCGAGCGCCGAGCCGAGGCCGCCGATGATCACCATCGCGATGTACTCGATCGCGAGGAAGAAGCCGAACGCCTCGACCGAGACGAACGCGCGCTGATAGGCGAAGAGCGCGCCGGCCACCGACGTCAACGCACTCGACCAGACGAACGCGAGCACCTTGTAGCGGGCCACGTCGATCCCGACGGACTCGGCCGCGATCTCACGGTCGCGGATCGCCATCCAGGCGCGGCCGGTCCGCGACCGCTGCAGGTTCACCGAGAGGACCAGGACCAGACCGGCGATCGCGGTCAAGGCGTAGTACCAGGCGATCGTGCCCTTGAGCACGAAGCCGCCGAACCGCGGCGGCGGGATCGACACGCCCGTGTTGGCGCCCCAGTGATTCTGGAACTCACCGCACGCGTAGAGCACGACGTGATGCAAGGCGAGCGTGCCGAGCGCCAGGTAGAGGCCCTTGAGCCTGAGCGCCGGGATGCCGACCACCACGCCCAGCACGGCGCCCACCAGCGCGGCGGCCGGCAGCGCCAGGAGCGGCGAAGGCATGCGGTGCTCGACCAGCACCCCGGTCGTGAACGCGCCCGCGGCGATGAAGCCGGCGTGACCGAGCGAGACCTGGCCGGCCAGACCGGTCAGGAGATTCAGCGCGAGCGCGCCGATCGCGGCCAGCGCGGTCTGCGTGATCAGGTCGAGCACGAACGACGACGCAAAGCGCGGCAGCAGCAGCAGCGCCAGGAGGGCCGCGGCGAGCGCGGTGCGGCGCAGCCGCGTGTCGACCAGCGCGAGATCGCCGGCGTACGTCGTCTTGAAGTAGCCGCCGCCCAGGGGCATCTAGGCGCTCACACGCGCTCCAGCTCTTCCTTCGTCCCGAAGAGGCCCCACGGCCGAACCAGCAGCATCGCGAGCAGGCACAGAAACGGCGAGACGTCGGCCAGGAGCGGATCCCCGTAGCGCACCGAGAGCACCTCGATCGCGGCGACGATCAAGGCGCCGGGAATCACGCCGCCGAGGCTGTCGAGCCCGCCGACCAGCGCGACCGCGAACGCCTTGAGCCCGAGCACGCCGAGCGAGGGATCGAGTCGCACGTTGTTCGCGTAGAGGATGCCGGCCAATGCGCCGGCGAAGCCCGCGAGCGCCCACGAGAGCGCGAACAGGAGCTGGAAGTTGATCCCACGCTGGGCCGCGAGCAGTGCCTTCTCGCCCGCCGCGCGCATCTGGATGCCCAGCGGCGACAGGCGCAGGAACGCGAAGAGCGCGATGAACAATGCCGCGGCCGCCAGAACCGTCGCGAGGTCGAACGTCGAGACGACGGCGCCGCCGGGAAGCCGCCGGGGCGGATTTGCCAGACCGAGGAGCGGCAGCGGATGACGGATGCGATCGGTGTAAACGAGCACGATCGCCGCTCGCAGCAGGATCCCGAGCGTGACCGTCACGAGCACCGCCGCGAAGATCGGATGGCCCGCCATCGGCCGCATGAGCAGGCGATAGATCGCAAAGCCCGCGAGCGCCGAGAGCACGGCCGCCGTGACGATCGACAGCGCCGGCCGGCCGGGCACCGCCGCGGCGACGAAGAACAGGAAATAGCCGCCGAGCGTCATCATGTCGCCCTGCGCCAGGTTCAGCACGCGCGTCGCCCGGTAGACGAGCACGTAGCCGGCGGCCAGCAGCGCATAGAGACTCGCGACGACGACGGTCGTGGCGAGGACCTGCGTCACTGTATCGGGGTCCGTGAGGCCGGCTCAGACCGCGGATGGCCTGCTGTAGGCGCGGGCGGCGTCACTTGATCTCGAGCCGCGTCCAGCCGCCGACCGGGGCGATGGCGTTCTTGCTCGGATCCCACCGGTAGACCTTGTAGTACGTGTTCTTCCGGTAGTGATTGTCCGCGGTCCACTCGATCGGCCCGCCGCGGAGCCCCTTCGTGTCGACGCTGATCCCGGCCATCGCGGTCGCAAGTTTGTCCTTGGGGCACGGCCAGCCGCACTTGCGGAGCGACGCCTCGAGCACCATCGCCGACACCCAGCCTTCGGCCATGT
Organism: Candidatus Methylomirabilota bacterium; assembly: GCA_035275385.1. GTDB lineage: Bacteria > Methylomirabilota > Methylomirabilia > Rokubacteriales > CSP1-6 > AR31. The sequence continues at coordinate 9,426 of DATEMW010000558.1, forward strand.
AGTGGGCCGGATGCGTCGTCTGGCCCTTGACGTTGTTGATCTCGGAGTGGATCGGCAGGTTCTCGAGGAAGAGCGTGTTGCCGCCGAATGCGTAGAGGTTGCCCGCCTTCAAGCGTCCGAGCTCGTCCTGCGTCTGCTGATGGCCGTAGAGGAGATAGTTCCCTTGCCAGCCGATCCGCTGGAGCGCCTCGAACACGCCGACCTCCACGTGCCACAGCGCCCACGAGAGCACCCAGTCGGCGCCGGCGTCCTTCAGCTTCTGCGCGAACGGCGTGAAGTCGGCCGTGTTGCCCGGCACCACGACGACCGGGATCGCCTCCATGCCCATCTCCTTCGCGAGCTGCTCGGCGAACTCGAGCTCGATCCGCGAGAGCGGAATGTCCTGCGCCGCGAAGCCGACCTTCACCTTCTTGCCGGCCGACTGCTCCTTGATGAAGCCGAGCGCGAACCGGCTGTCCCACTTGGAGCCGAACGACGTCGAGCAGAAGATCAGCGGGCTCGCCGGCGGAAACGCCTCGCGCGGGCAGACGCCGCCGCCGAACAGCAGCGGAATCTTCTCGGTCTCCGACTCGGTCATGAACGGCTTGTAGGTGGCCGAGGTCGAGGCGTTGACCATCAGGATCGATCCCTCGGCGAGCTTCTTGGCATTGGCGGCCGCGCGCTGCGGCTCACCGCGGTCGTCCTCGTACGCGATCTCGACCTTCTGGCCGTTGATGCCGCCGGCGTCGTTGATGCGCTTGAAGTAGGCCTTGTACGCCTCGTAGGTCGGCGCGTAGGTCGAGGACGCCGGCCCGGTGATGGCGGCGCTCATGCCGATACGGTACTGCGCGAGGGCCGGCGTGGCCGACGCGATCGCGAGCAGCGCTGCAAGCAATGTGAGTCGTAACGCTGGCATCTAGCCCTCCGTATTCAAAGACAAGCGGCCCGCGGATACCTCGGCCGCGATCCTGCGCTCCTCGTCGCCACCGTACATCGCTTCCACCAGGCTGCCGTAGCGCTCGGCCATGAGCCGCCGCTTCACCTTCCGCGTCGGCGTGACCGGCTCGCCCTCGAGCTCGGGATCGAGCTCGCGCGGCAGCAGTCGGAACACTTTCACCTGCTCGACGCGCGTGAGCTCGTCGTTCGCGCGCTTCACCTCGGCGTCGATGAGCCCGACGACCTCGGGGTGCGCTACCAGCGAGGCGTAGCCCGTGTGGACCACGCCGCGCTCGCGCGCCCACTCGGCGACGGTCTCGCCGTCGGCCTCGAGCAGTGCGACCAGGTACTTTCGGCCTTCGCCGAACACGGCGGCTTCGCTGATGTACGGGCTCGCCCGCAGCCGGTTCTCGACGTTCGACGGGCTCACGTTCTTGCCGCCGGCGGTGATCAGGATGTCCTTCTTCCGGTCCACGAGCTTGAGCGCGCGGGTGCGCGTCCACTCGCCGACGTCGCCGGTGGTCAGCTTCCCGTCGCGGTAGAGCGCCCGGGTCGCGTCCGGATCGCGCCAGTATCCGCCGAAAAACTCCGCCGCGGTCACCAGAATCTCGCCTTCACCGTCGAGCTCGACCGCCATGTTGGGCGCGACCACGCCGACGTCGCCGGGCGGCGGATACGGCCCGCGCTGACCGGAGACCAGCGCGCCCCCGGTCTCGGTCTGGCCGTACGCCTCGCAGAGGTTGACGCCCCACGCCTGCCACAGCGCGGCGACGGCGGCCGGCAGCGGCGCGCCGCTCGAGACCACGAGCTCGACGCGCGCGAGGCCGACTTTCTCGAGGAGCCAGCGAAACACGAGCCCGCGCGCGAGCGCTGCCGGCACCGACGCGGCGCCG
>DATEMW010000559.1:0-6616 GCA_035275385.1 Candidatus Methylomirabilota bacterium
GGCAGCGCGGGCCGGCGCGCCGCGGCGCCGAGGCTCGCGGTCATCGTGACCGCGAGCTCGATCCGCGCGCCGGGCGCCACCGACACGGCGTAGCGCGCGCTGCCTGCGTCGAGATGGGCCGGCGTCGGTGAAAGGTCCAGCCGCGTCGTGCGCGTGACGTCGTCGAGCCCGCGATAGGCGAGCGTCAAGGTCGAGGCCTCGATCACCGGCGGGAGCGCCACACCGCGGTGCGCGCGGCGGTGACCGCGGGCCTCGAAGACATCGATGAAATCGGCGTCGAACAGCCATTCGATCTCGAGCGAATGGGTCTCGTGCAGGAAGCTCTCGATCGTGAGCACCTGATAGAGCTGATCCTGATACAAGGTGAGCCGTCGGGACATGCGGAGGGCACGGCCGGGGATCAACAGCCGCCGCTGGTCGTGAGCCGCGGAGCGCTCCGTATCCAGCACGTCGGCGTTGGTCAGCTCGATCACGGCCTGCAGGGCGTCGTCCGAGACCGTCGCGTTCAACAGGAGCGGCCGCCGCGACGCCACGCGAAGCTCGAGCTGGTTCAGGAACCGGGTGCCGCCGGCGTAGAAGCCGAACTCGGCGACCCCGGGGAAATCGCCGCGGCGGTCCGTCACCATGAAGGCGTCGTCGTGCTTGAGGACGAGCCTCGGCAGATCCGCGGCGATGGTCGACGCGAGGATGTAGTACTGGTCGCCGACGAAGAGCTCGTCGCGGGGATCGTCCAAGGTCACGCGGCTCGGGTGTCGGTGGTGAGCTGCCGGTAGACCGACTCGTAGTCGTCGACCATGCGGCTGATGCTGAAGCGCGCCTCGACGTGGCGGCGGCAGGCCGCGCGGTCGAGCGTGCGCACGCGCTTGACAGCATCGACGAGCTCGTCGAGTGTGTCGACGACGAAGCCCGTGCGCCCGGCCTCGATCAGCTCGGGCACCGAGCCGCACTGGCGGGCGACGACCGGCGTGCCGCAGGCCATCGCCTCGATCACCACGAGCCCGAACGGCTCGGGCCAGTCGATCGGGAACAGGAGCGCCAGCGCGCCGCCCAGGAACCCCGCCTTCGACGCCTCGTCGATCTCGCCGATGAACTCGATCAGCGGATCGTCGAGCAGGGGCCGGATCTCGTTCTCGAAGTAGGCGCGGTCCTTCGGGTCGACCTTCGCGGCGATCTTCAAGGGGATGGCGAGGCGCTTGGCCACCGCGATGGCGAGATCCGGGCGCTTCTCCGGCGAGATTCGTCCGAGGAACGCGAGGTACTCGCCGCCCTCCTCGGCGTACGGGTACGACTCGAGCGCCACGCCGTGATACACGGTGCCGGCCCAGTTCAGGTCGAGGCCGCGCAGCGGCGCGCGCTGCGCATCGCTGATCGACACGACCGCGACGTCACGCAGGTGGCGAAAGAGCGGCACGAAGTGCGGCAGGTCGAGGCGCCCGTGCAAGGTATGCACCGTCGGCGTGCGGACCAGCCGACCGAACGGAAACGCCAGGTAGTCGACGTGGCAGTGGATGAGGTCGAACTCGTCGGCGCGCTCGAACACCTGCGCGAGCTCGAGCACATGGGCCGCGACCGGATCGCCGGCCTCGGGGTCCAGACGCAGCGAGCGGTCGACCGGGCTCTTCAGATCGCCGATGGTCTGCGAGTCGCCGCTGGCGAACAATGTGACCTGGTGCCCGCGCCGGACCAGCTCGTCGGTGAGAGCGGCCACCACCCGTTCGGTGCCGCCGTAGAGTGTGGGCGGGACCCTCTCGTACAAAGGCGCAACTTGGGCGATCCGTAGCATGGTCGAGCCGAAGCCTCCTTCACTTCACGCCCGACACTGCGGGACCGGAAGCGGGACGTGGTGCTTGCCTCCTTCTAGCTAAACGCGCGGATTGCCGCCCGTCAAGACGGGGTTTCCCTTGACCAATTCGTGGGTACGTCGTATCAGATCACGGCAAGGGGGACCGTCGCCGATGGCCATGAAGATTCGTTTCGATCAAGCCGCGCCTTACGAGGTGGAGGAATCCGACGTCCCGTTCGCGAGGCTCGAGGGCAAGGAGCTCCTCGCCCGCGTCTACCAACCGAAGGGTGAGATCGACGTACCGATCGCCGCGCTGGTCGACGTGCACGGCGGCGCGTGGAGCCGCGGCGATCGTCTGACCGGTGCCTTTCATTGCCGGGCGCTGGCCGCGTCCGGTCTCCTGGTGGTCTCGCTCGATTTTCGCCAGGGCTCGGAGGCCAAGCATCCGGCCGCCAGCGCCGACGTCGCCGCGGGCGTGCGCTACGTGCGTGCTCACGCCAAGCGCCTCGGCGTCGATCCCGGGCGCATCGCGATCGTGGGCAGCTCGAGCGGCGGTCAGCTGGCGCTGCTCGCCGGACTCAAGGCCGGCGCCCCCGAATTTGCCGGTACCCCCATCGTCGGGCCCAGCGGCTCGCTCGACGCCGCGCCCGGCGACGAGTCGGTCGCGTTCGTGCTGGCGCTCTATCCGGTGGCCGATCCGCTCGCGCGCTTCCGCTACGTGGTCGGACGACAGGACGACGGCTCGGGCTTCGACGCCAAGCGGCTCATCGCCGCGCATCACGGCTACTACTCGAGCGAGGCGCACATGGCCGAGGCCAGCGTGACCCGGATCGTGACGGCGCGCGAGCAGCGAGCACTGCCGCCCGTATGGGTCGCGCAGCCGGAGCTCGACGACAACGTGCCGCCCGCGATCACGGAGGCGTTCGTGCAGGCCTACCAGAAGGCCGGCGGCGTCATCGAGCGCGTTCATTTCCCGGGAGCGCGCCACGGCTTCGTCGGCCAGCCGAGCGCCGACGCCGACAAGGCCGTCGCGCTGATGCGGGACTTCATCGGGCGGCAGCTCGCGCGATGAAGCGTCGCGCGAGTCTCGTCGTCGCGCTGCTCGTCCTGCTGCTGCCGAGCTTCGCGACCGCTGCCGCGCCCGACGGGCAAATCACCTGGGCCGTGCACACGACCCTGGTTCCGACCTACTTCGACCCGGCCGAGACGACCATCATCACCTCGTTCATGGTCCTCTATGCGCTCCACGACGCCGTCGTGAAGCCGATGCCCGGCAAGCCGCTCGCGCCGAGCCTCGCCGAGTCGTGGTCGGCGTCGCCCGACGGGCTCGTCTACGAGTTCGTCCTGCGGCGAGGCGTCAAATTCCACAACGGCGATCCCGTCACTGCGGAGGACGTGAAGTTCTCGTTCGAGCGCTATCGCGGCATCTTCGCCCGCGGGCTCAAAGACCGCGTCGCCGACGTCGAGACGCCGGACGCCGCCCGCGTACGGTTCAAGCTCAAGCAGCCGTGGCCCGACTTCATGACGTTCTACGGCACCCTGGCGACCGGCGCGGGCTGGGTCGTGCCGAAGAAGTACGTCGAGCGCGTGGGCGAGGACGGCTTCCGCAAGGCGCCCGTCGGCGCGGGCCCGTACCGCTTCGTCTCGTTCACGCCGGGCATCGAGCTCGTGCTCGAGGCGTTCGACGGCTACTGGCGCAAGAGCCCGAGCGTGAAGCGGCTCGTGCTGCGGACGATCCCCGACCCGTCGACGCGTCTGGCCGCGCTCAAGCGCGGCGAAGCCGACATCGCGTTCTCGATGATCGGCGAGCTCGGGGACGAGATCCGGCGCACGCCGGGCCTCACGCTCAAGGCCGTCTATCCGTCCACCCACTGGCTCTCGTTCGTCGACCAGTGGGACGGAAAGTCGCCGTGGCACGACCGCCGGGTCCGGCTCGCCGCGAACATGGCGATCGACCGGCGCGCGATCGACCAGGCCAGGACGTCAGGGCTCTCGCGGATCACGTTCAGCATCATCCCGAGCTCCTTCGACTTCTTCTGGCAGCCGCCGGCCTACGCCTTCGACCCCGCCGGCGCCAAGAAGCTGCTCGCCGAAGCGGGATATGCCGGCGGCTTCGACGCCGGCGACTACTACTGCGACATGACCTCCGCCGACGCCGCCGAGGCGATGATCGGCTACCTGCAGGCCGTCGGCATTCGCGCCAAGCTGCGTCCGCTCGAGCGCGCCGCGTTCAACAAGAGCATCGCCGACAAGAAGCTCAAGAATCTGGTCCAGATCATCGGCGGCGCCTTCGGCAACGCCGCCACACGGCTCGAGGCCTACGCGATCACCGGCGGGCAATTCGCCTACGGCGGTTATCCGGACGTGGACGGCCTCTTCCGCGAGCAGGCGACCGAGCTCGACCGCGCCAAGCGCGAGGCGATGCTGCATCGCGTGCAGCAGCTCGTGCACGACAAGACGATGGTCGCGCCCATGTACGAGCTGGCGTTCGTCAACGGTGTCGGGCGGCGTGTGGACGAAGCCGGCCTCGGACTCATCGCCGGCTACGCGTTCTCGGCGCCCTATGAGGAGCTCAAGCTCAAGGCGAAGTGATCCGGCCCGCGTTGACCGGCGCCGCGCCGCGCGCTACTCTCGCGGGCACCCCGAGCCAGGAGAAATCCCATGAGCACGACCAGGACGCCGCTCTCGCAGATCATCTCGCTCGCCGACCTCGCGTGGCAGGAGCGCCAGCCCGGCGTTCGCGCCAAGGCGATCTGGGAGCACCCGGAGAGCCAGCGCAAGGCCGTCATGACGCGCATCGCCCCCGGGGCCAAGCTGCCGCTCCATCGCCACGTGGGCGATGAGCTGGTCTTCGTCATCGAAGGCGCCATCTCCGACGAGCACGGCACCGTGACCGCCGGCAACGTCGGCTATCGTCCCAACGGCTGCGTGCACACCGTGTCGGCGCCCAACGGCGCCACGGTGCTGGCGATCCTGACGGGCGGCGTCGAACCGCTGGCGCAGCGCAGCAACGGCCCGGCCTCGCAGGTGATCGCGGTCTCCGAGCTGCCGTGGATCGAGGCGCGTCCGGGCGTGCGCCAGAAGCGGATCTGGGAGGACAAGACGAGCACGCCCGAGCGGCGCGCGATCCTGGCGCAGTTCGAGCCCGGCGCGACCCTGGCGGCCCATCGTCACGTCGGCGACGAGCTCATCTTCGTCGTCGAAGGGGCCAACGCCGACGAATCGGGCCCGGTGACCACCGGCAACATGAACTACCGGCCCAACGGCTGCGTCCACACGGTCACGACCAAGAACGGCGCCACGGTCCTGGCGGTCGTGTGGGGCCGTACCGAGCCGGTCTGAGACGAGCGCGATGCTCCGTCTGATCTCCCTGCTGGTGCTGTCGTTGTCCCTCGCGGTCGCGCCGCCCGCCGGCGCGGCGCCCGAGGGGCGCTCGGAAGCGCCCGCGGGCCAGCTGACGTGGGCCACGCACATCACCCTCGCGCCCACCTGGTTCGACCCGGCCGAGACGCCGGGCATCGCGACGCCGTTCCTGGTGCTGTACGCGCTGCACGACGGGCTCGTGAAGCCGATGCCCGGCAACCTCATGGCGCCGAGCCTGGCCGAATCGTGGACCGTGTCCCGCGACGGCCTCGTCTACGAGTTCGTGCTGCGCCAGGGTGCCAGGTTCCACAACGGAGAGCCCGTCACCGCGGACGACGTGAAGTTCTCGTTCGAGCGCTATCGCGGTGCGGCCGCCAAGCTCTTGAAGGAGCGCGTGCCGGTCGTCGAGGTCGTGGACGCGCGCCGGATCCGTTTCAAGCTCACCGAGCCGTGGCCGGATTTCATGACCTACTACGGTACCCTCGCCACCGGCGCGGGCTGGGTCGTGCCTCGGAAGTATCTCGAGAAGGTCGGCGACGACGGCTTCAAGAAGGCGCCGATCGGCGCCGGCCCCTACAAGTTCGTCTCGTACAACCCGGGCATCGAGCTGGTGCTGGAAGCGCACGAGCAGTACTGGCGGAAGGTGCCGAGCGTGAAGCGGCTCGTGATCAAGGCGGTGCCCGACGAGGCCACGCGGCTGGCGATGCTCAAGCGCGGTGAGGCGGACATCATCTATCTGCTCCAGGGCGAGCTGGCGGAGGACGTCAAGCGCACGCCGTCGCTCACGCTCAAGCCGACGCCGATCGTGTCGACCCACTGGATCGTGTTCCTCGACCAGTGGGATCCGAAGTCGCCCTGGGCCGACCGCCGCGTGCGCCTGGCCGCAAATCACGCCATGAACCGTCAGGCGGTGAACGAGGCCCTCACGCTCGGGCACTCGCGGATCACCTGGAGCATCATTCCCGCGAGCTTCGATTTCTTCTGGCAGCCGCCGGGGTACGCGTTCGATCCCGCGAAGGCCAAGCAGCTGCTCGCCGAGGCGGGGTATCCCAACGGCTTCGACGCCGGCGACCTCTGGTGCGACGCCGCCACCGCCACGATGAGCGAGGCGCTGATCGGCTACCTGCAGGCGGTCGGCATCCGCGCGAAGCTGCGCCCGCTCGAGCGCGCGGCGTTCTTCAAGTCGTATCAGGAAAAGAAGCTGAAGAACCTGCTCTACTCCCTGAGCGGCGCCTTCGGCAACACCGCCACGCGGCTCGAAGTCTTCACCGCGGCCGGCGGGCCCTACGTGTACGGCAGCTATCCCGACATCGACGGCCTCTTCCGCGAGCAGGCCGGTGAGCTCGACCGGAAGCGCCGCGAGGCGACCCTGCATCGGATCCAGCAGCTGATGTACGAGAAGGCGATGTACGCGCCGGTCTGGGAGCTCGGCTTCATCCACGCGCACGGACCGCGTGTGGCCGAGTCGGG
>DATEMW010000560.1:0-2924 GCA_035275385.1 Candidatus Methylomirabilota bacterium
CAGCGCCGCCTGCACCTGCTCCAGCTGGGCGAACGTCGTCTTCTGCAAGACGAGGCTGATGTCGGGATGCGCGATGAGGACGCCCTGGCCGTCGACCACGAAGGCGTGGCCGGCCTTGCCGATCGTGATCCGCGACACGACGTCCCAGATGAACTTCAGATTCACCTCGGCGACGGTGACCCCCGCCTCCTTGCCGGTCCCCGCCATCGCGATCGTCATGTAGGGCTCGGACTCTTTTCGGAAGGTCACGGGCCCGTGATAGACCTTGCCGGACTTGGCCTCGAGGAACTGCGGCTCGAGCGAGTAGTCGGTGCCGCTGCCGGTGACGTCCATCGCCAGCCGCGAGACGCGCAGCTGCTCCTTGCCCTGTCCGTCCAGGTAGCTGATCTCGGTGATCGCCAGCACCTGGCGCAGGAGGCGCAGATAGTCGACGCGGCGCTGGTACATGGCCGCCGACGCCGCGCCGAGCTGCGGCTGGGTCGTCCAGCTGATCTGCTGCTCGATCTCCTTGATGAACGCGTCGATGCGCGCCGCGACCCCGATCGCCTTCTCGCGCTGCAGCGCGACGAGGGCTTCCCGGTTCTCGTAGTAGGAGAAGTAGATCTCGATGGCGCCGGACGCCAGGAGCGCGCCGCTGACCAGCCCGGCGATGATGATCACGTACTTCCGGAAGAGGTGGCCGCGAGGTGTCACGTCTGCCGCTTCACCCCGACAATAGCATCAAGAGCCTCGGGACCGATTTTTCGAGGCACCGCTTGATCTCGTCGCGGCAGGCGCGGAACACGTCGACGCCCTGCGTGGCGGGATCGTCGATGTCACCCTCCTCGCCGACGAACTCCCGCAGGGTGAACACCGGCCGGCCACGGATCTCGTCGAAGGAGGCCAGCATCTGCTTCTGCAGCACGGTCATCGTCAGGATCACGTCGGCCCCGGCCAGGATGTCGCGATGGCGGCGCAGATCGGTCGAGAGAAACTCGTTCTCGCCGAGGTGGATCCCCTCGTCGCGGAGCGCCAGGCGCGCGTCGAGCGAGGCGATCATGCCGTCGCGGGCATAGTTCGCGATCCCGCCCGACCGCACCGTGATGGCGCCGTCGACGCCGTGCCGCGCCAACATCCGCTCCAGCAGCACCTGGGCCATGACGCTGCGAGCGGTGTTGGCGTGGCACACCATCAGGACTGTTTTCACGGCTCCTCGTATCGCGACTTCCAGAAGCGCCGACCTGCGCCGAGATCCCGCCACTCGTCCGCGGGACGCTCGTCGATCTTCTGGCCGAACTCGATGCTCGGCGGCACCTTGAGATTGCCGCCGAGGGTCTCCGGGAAGATCTTCGTGAGCTCTTCCGGATCCCAGCGGCGCTGATGCTTGATGTGCCGCACGGCGTGCGGCTGCTCCAGCAAGGTGTACCCGAAGCCGCGCGCGTGGAAAACCTGTCCGTTGACGTTCGCGGCCGCGTCGCTCGCCAGATAGACGACGATCGGCGCGACGTTGTCGGGATCGCGATCGGTCCCGACCGCCTGCTCGCTCGGCCACTTGCCGGTCTGCTCGAAGACCGCCCGACCGCGCGGCGTCGAATCGATCATGCGGGTGGCGCCGCTCGGCATGATCGCGTTGACCGTCACGCCGTACTTGCCCATCGCGTTCGCGGTCGACCACGTGAGCCCGATGATCCCGGCCTTCGCGGCGGCATAGTTGGGCTGGCCCGGCGCGCCGAGCGCCGAGACCGAGGACATGCTGATGATGCGGCCGCCCTTCTGCTCGCGCATCGAGACGGAGGCCGCGCGGACGACGTTGAACATGCCCTTGAGATGGACGTTGATCACCGCGTCCCATTCGTCTTCCGTCATGTTGAAGATCATGCGGTCGCGCAGGATGCCGGCGACGTGCACCACGATGTCGATGCGGCCCCACGCGTCGATGACCTGCTGGACCATCGCCGCGGCCTGGCCGAAATCGGAGACCGAGCCGAAGTTGGCCTTCGCGGTGCCGCCGTACTTGACGATCTCGTCGACCACCGTCTGCGCGGGCGCCTTCTCGACGCCTTCACCGCTCAGCGAGGCGCCGAGGTCGTTGACGACGACCTTCGCCCCCGCCGCGGCCAGCGCGAGCGCGATCCCGCGCCCGATTCCACGTCCGGCCCCTGTCACCAGCGCTGTCTTGCCATCGAGCATTCCCATGGTCACTCCGCCAACGGTCGGTAGTACGGGTTCCCTGCTTTGACCCACGCCCCCAACATCTCGCGGAACTGAGGTCCCATCGGATCGATCCCGCGCATGGGCATCGTCCCGCGTCGGATCGTGAAGTCGTGAGGCGCCAGCTCGCCGGCCGTCGCGAAATGGCGTGCGGCCGCCTCGACTCGCCCCTGGTTGAATAGCCACTCGCCCAGCCCGAACTCGGCGCGCGCCTGCTGGTCGGCCTCGGTGGGCAGCGACTGCAGCGCCCGCACGCGCGCCTCGGGCAGGGCCGTCGTCTCGCCGCGCACCCAGGCGCGCAGCGCCGCGAGGTGCGTGGCCGCCTGGAGCCCGGTGATGTGCTTGAAGGTGTCCGTGCCGAACGCGACGTCGTTCGGGCGCACGATGCGCCCGCGCTCGTCGATCCAGAGGATCGTCGGCACGTTCACGACGTTGTAGAGGTCGGCGAGCACGTGCGTGGTGTCGATCAAGGACGGATGCGTCGGCTTCGCCGCCTCGATCCACGGCCGCGCGTCATCGGCGCTCTTGTCGATCGCGACCGTGATCACCGTGAAGCCGAGCCCCTTGAGCTCGTCGTACACGCCCTGCCAGACCGGCAGGTCGAGACGGCAGCCTCACCACGAGGCATAGGCCACCAGCAGGACCTTCTTGCCGCGATGCGCGGACAGCGTGTGCATCCGCCCGTCCAGATCGGGGAGCGTGAAGTCCGGCGCCTCGAGCGACGAGAGCACCTT
>DATEMW010000561.1:0-3272 GCA_035275385.1 Candidatus Methylomirabilota bacterium
GGCCGTCGGGCGAAGGACCGTGACGAGCGTCCCCCGGCGATCGACGATCTGCACGAAGCGGAATGATACAATGCGCGGGTCAATGGACACTTGGCTCTCTGCGCTCGAGATCGCAGATCTCGTTCGGCGGAAAGAGGTCAAGCCGCTCGAGGTCCTCGACGTGATCCTCGCACGACTCGACGCGGTGAACCCGACGCTCAACGCGTTCTGCCTCGTGACGGCCGACGTCGCGCGCACCGCCGCGCGCGAGGCCGAGATCGCCGTGATGAAGGGTGAGCCGATCGGGCCCCTGCACGGCGTGCCGCTGTCGGTGAAGGACGTGCTGCCGACGCGCGGCGTGGCGACCACGGGCGGCTCACGGCTTTTCGAAGACTTCCTGCCCGAGGAGGATGCGCTGGCCTTCGGACGCCTGAAGGCCGCGGGCACGGTGCTGCTCGGCAAGACGAACACCTCCGAGTTCGGCCACAAGGCCTTCACCGAGAATCCGCTCTTCGGCGTGACGCGCAACCCCTGGGATACGAGCTTGACGCCGGGCGGCTCGAGCGGCGGCGGCGCCGCCGCGGTCGCGAGCGGGGTGGGGCCGATCGCGCTCGGCACCGACGCGGGCGGCTCGATCCGGATTCCGGCGTCGTTCTGCGGGCTCTACGGCTTCAAGCCGTCGTTCGGCCGCGTGCCGGATCGCGCGATCTTCGGCGGCTTCGAGCGCGTCAACCACGTCGGCCCGATCACGCGCACGGTGCGCGACGCGGCGGCGGTCCTCGACGTCGTGGCGGGCGGCGACGACCGCGACCGCAGCTCGCTGCCGCGCGAGGTCGCCTCGTTCCTCGCGGCGTGCGACGGCGAGGTGAAGGGGCTGCACGTCGCGTGGACGCCCGATCTCGGCTACGCCGCGGTCGATCCCAAGATCCTGGCGATCTGCGAGAACGCCGCCGGCACGTTCGAGACCCTCGGCTGCCACGTCGAGGTCGTCAATCCCGGCTGGGAGAACCCCGAGGACATCTTCGCGACGATGATCGCCGCGCAGTTCTACGCCGCGTGGTGCGACCGGCTGCCGGACGCCGAGCCGCACATGGATCCCTCGCTGGTGCGCTTCATTCGCCGCGGCGGTGCGGTCACCGCGCGCGACTACCTGCGGGCGGTGGCGCGGGTCGAGGAGTACTGGCGCGAGGCCCAGACGTTCCTCGAGCGGTTCGACGTGCTGCTGATGCCGACGGTCGCCACCTTACCGTTCGCCGCAGGCGCGCACCCGCCGCGCGAGATCGCGGGGCAGGAAGTGTCCGTGCTCGGGTGGATGCCGTTCACGTACCCGTTCAACCTGACGGGTCAGCCGGCGGCCAGCGTGCCCGCGGGGTGGACCGACGAAGGACTTCCTGTCGGGTTGCAGATCGTCGGCCGCCGCCACGCCGACACGACCGTGCTGGCCGCCTCCGCCGCCTTCGAAGCCGCATCGCCCTGGAGAGATCGCCGTCCGGCCATGTGAGGCCGCGCCCGAGCCCGATGACTGACCGCGCGCGATGGGCGCTCGTCACCGCGGTCTTGCTGGTGTTGCTTGCGATCGTCATCTGGCTCGTCGCCGCGGACGCTCCGGTCATCCGCTTCATCGTTCGCCTCTACCAGGACAAGAAGTTCCTGAAGGAAACCGTGAAGTCGTGGGGCTGGTTGGCGCCGCTCGTCTTCATCGCGATCCAGGCGCTGCAGGTCATTATCTCGCCGATCCCGGGGGAGATCACCGGTCCGGTCGGAGGCGCCCTCTTCGGAACGTGGCTCGGGCTGATCTACTCCACGATCGGGCTGACCATCGGCACGCTCTTCTGCTTCTGGGTGGGGCGCAAGTGGGGCGAGCCGCTCGTGCGGCCGTGGCTCAGCGAGCACCACTGGAACCGGATGAACTTCGTCCTCGAGGCGGAAGGCGCCATCATCTGCTTCATCTTGTATCTGGTGCCGGGCTTTCCGAAGGACATCCTCTCGTACCTCTTCGGGATCAGCCCGATGCCCTTCTGGCTCTTCGCGATCGTCTCCACCGTGGCGCGCATTCCGGGCACGTGGGTGTCGTCGTACTTCGGCGCGCACGTCGCCGAGCAGCAGTACATCTGGGCGATCGCCTTCATGGCCATCGTGATCGCGCTCTGCCTGCCGCTCTACTACTACCGCGACAGCATCATCAAGCGCTTCCACAAGCCGCGGACGGACAAGCGCGAGCACCGAGAAAGCGCTTGACGCTCGCGCAGGGCCCGATTAGACTTCCCGGCACGCTATGGGCGCCTCAACTCGCGGGTTCTTCGGCTTCTACTTTTACTTCGGCGAGGTCCGCCCAGGCACTCTGACTTGAGCTGAGCAGAGAGCCGCGGGCGGACCGAGAGCCCGCGGCGCCGATCGATAAGGCCGCGGGCCCTCCCCGCGGCCTCTTTTTTTGTCCACATACGTTAAGGGACTGGATCGGGTCGAAATACGAAGTTCGGGCGCAGAAGCCAGAAGCACCGCCGAGCAACAGGCGGGCGAACAGAGCCGTCACCGAACGGCTCGGAAAGGAGCGGGCGAGCGGAGCCAGATCGCACCTATCTCGGGCCACCCTCGGTGTGAGCCGGCCACCAACGCACCCGCTACAACAGAGCGGAGCCGGGTCGCACCTATTTCGGGCCACCCTCGGTGTGAGCCGGCCTCACGGTCCCCGCTACAACAATCATCATGATCATCGTGCTGAAGTCGGGAGCCAGCGACGCGCAGGTCGAGGACGTTTGTCATCGCATTACCGCGATGGGCTACAGCCCGCACACGATCCGCGGCGCGCTGCGTACCGTGATCGGCGCCGTGGGCGACGACCGGGGCAAGGACGCGCTGCGGAGCCTCGAGTCGCTCGAGTGCGTGGAGTCGGTCACGCCCATCCTCAAGCCGTTCAAGCTCGCGAGCCGCGAGGTGCGTGACGAGCCGACCCAGATCAAGGTGGGCGGCGTCACGATCGGCGGGCGCTCGCTGGTGGTGATGGCGGGGCCGTGCTCCGTGGAGTCGCGTCCGCAGCTCCTGGAGGCGGCCGAGAAGGTGAAGGCGGCCGGCGCCCACGTCCTGCGCGGCGGCGCATTCAAGCCGCGCACCTCGCCCTACGCCTTCCAGGGGCTCGAGGACGACGGGCTCAAGCTCCTGGCCGAGGCCAGGCGCGAGACCGGTCTGCCGGTCGTCACCGAGGTGATGGAGCCGGAGAAGGTCGACATCGTCGCCGAGCACGCGGACATCCTCCAGGTGGGCGCCCGGAACGTGCAGAACTTCCCGCTGCTGAG
>DATEMW010000562.1:0-7501 GCA_035275385.1 Candidatus Methylomirabilota bacterium
GGCGGCCTCTCCGCGAGCGCCGCGGCGAGCGTCGCGAGCGCCTCCGTTCGTCTACCGTGGGCGGCCGCGATCGCCGCCGCGGCGGCGGCCGTCGCCCTCGTCGCCGTCGCGTTCACGCTGTCCGCCAGACGCGCGTCCACGGACGACTGACGCCGTCGCGGCGCGGTCCGGGGATTTCCGCGCGGCCCATCAGGCAATCGCCTAATCGGGCTGACTCCGCCGATCGCGTATATGTGGAGCAGCCTGCACTGACCAAGCGATGCCGTAGCCCGATTGACTGCAAGCCGCCTCATGGAGGAACTCGTGAGCACCACCCCGGTTCTCGGCGAGAGCCGACACATGCGCGCGATCGCAGCGCTGATCGACGAGATCGCGGACACCGACGCCCCGGTACTGATCCGGGGCGAGTGCGGCGTCGGCAAGGACTTCGTCGCCCGGGCCATCCACGCCGCGTCGGCGCGCCGCGCGAAGCCCTTCGTCAAGGTCTACTGCGCCGCGATCCCCGCGGGGCTGCTCGACTCCGAGCTGTTCGGCCCGGAGTGGAGCAGGCACCCCGGCGCGCCGAGCGGCCGGCCGGGACAGTTCGAAGAGGCCGCCGGCGGCTCGCTCTATCTCGATGAAATCGCGGACCTGCCGCACACGGTCCAGGCCAAGCTCGTGCGCGTGCTCGCCGGCGCGGATGGCGGGCCCCGTGGCCGCTGGAGCGACGCCCCCGCGCGTCTGATCGCCTCGGCCAGTCGCGACCTCGAAGAGGCGATCGCGATCGGCGACCTCCGGGCGGATCTGTTCCTCCGGCTCAGCGCCGTCGAGATCCGGGTGCCGCCGCTCCGCGAGCGGCCCGAGGAGGTCCCGGCGCTGGCCCTCACGCTCCTCGCGAAGTACAACGCGCACTACGGGCGCCGGCGGCAGATCTCACCGGCGGCGATGGCGCGGCTCGAGCAGCACGCGTGGCCGGGCAACGTGCGCGAGCTCGAGAACGTGATCCGGCGCCTCGTCGTGCTCGACGGCGAGCAAGTGGTCGACGCGCTGCCCGCGGGCGACGGCAGCCGCCGCACGCCGTCGTCCGTGCCAAGCCTGCGCGAGGTGGCGCGCCGCGCGGTGCGTGACGCGGAGCGGAAAGCGCTCAGGGAAGTGCTGGAGGCCGTGTGCTGGAATCAGGCCGAGGCCGCCCGCGTTCTGAAGGTCAGCCATCAGACCGTCGTCGAGAAGGTCGCCGAGTTCGGCCTGGCGCCGGCGATCTGACGAGAGGCGTCGGCTCAGTTGCTGCCGGACGGCAGCACGCGTCCGGTCCGCCTGAGCCAGCGTAGCAGCGGCCGCCGCACCATCCGGTAGGGCCGGTTGATCGCGCGGTGGGCCCGGATCAGCAGGCTCCGCCGGCGCACGCTCTCGAGCTCGGCCGGCGTCATCGACTCGCGCGCGAAGCGCCGCTTGTGCTTGAGCACGTGGTAGAGATCCTCGCGCTGCAGACGCGTGAGCCACCAGCGCCCGAGCGCGTGATCGGTACCTAGCCCGCACCGCCACGCGATCTGGAAGTCGATCAGGTAGGGCTGGCCGTCCTCGCCGATCAGCACGTTCTCCGGCTTGTTCGAGTCGACGTACGCCACGCCGCGGCCGTGCACCGCGCGCATCGCGCCGTCGAGCCGCGCCCAGAATTCGGTGGGCAGCGGCGGCCCATCGGCGAGCGGCCGGCCGGGGATGAACGCGCGGAGATACGCGGTGTCGCTCACGCGCCCGAGCAGCGCCGGCACGCACGGGAGTCCGGCCAGATGCTGGTAGAACGCGACCTCACGCCCGCACTGCCAGCGGCCGAGCCAGCGGAGCGGCGCGCCGGCGAAGCGCGCGGTCCGGTAGACCTTGAGAACGGCCCAAACGCCCGCATCGTCCTCGTAGATCCCGGTGGCCGCCCAGAAGTCGTGCTTCGCGGTCGCGCGATGGCGCAGCGTTCGCCCGGCGCTCTCGATCCGGCCGGGAAGGTCGTGGCGACCCAGCGCCCGCATCCAAAAGGCGAAGCGTCCGGGATCGCGAGCGCGCGTCAAGCGTCGACGTGCTTCAGGTGAACGACTTCGTAGGCGACGACGGGCCGTTGGAAGCCCTTGAGCTGGAGGGGGCCGACTTCCTTCGCGTCGACGAGGTCGGGCACGGCCGCGTAGATCCGCTGACTGATCAAGATCTGTCCCGGCGACGCCTCGGCGCACAGCCGGAACGCCAGGTTGGTGACGCTGCCGATCGCCGCGTAGTCGCGGCGGCCCTCGAATCCGATCGCGCCGATCGTCGCATAGCCTTTCGCGATGCCCATGCCGAGGTCGAGATCCCAGCCGCGCCGGCGCCACTCGGCGCCGAGCACGCGGACCCTCTCGCGCATGGCGTCGGCCATGCGCAGCGCGCGCTCCTCCGGATTGGCGACCGGCACGGGGTCGTTGAAAAATACCATCATGCCGTCGCCGGTGAACCGCTCGAGCGTGCCCTCGTGCGCCAGGATCAGATGTCCGACCTCCGCGTGATACGCCTCGAGCACTTCTGAGACCTCTTCGGGCTCGGACGTCTCCGCGAATGCCGTGAAGCCGCGCAGGTCGAGGAAGACCACGGTGATCTCGCGCCGATGCGGCCGGAGCGGATCCGCAGCACCGCCGGCGAGGATCGCGTCGGCGAGCTGCGGCGAGAAGAATCGCTTGAGGCGCCCCACGCGCTCGAGCTCGGCCACCTGCTCGGCGACGCGCTTCTCGAGGGTCGCGTTCCAGCGGGCGATCTCGTCGGCCTGCTCGGCCACGGTGTCGTGCAGGGCCTTGATGCGAAGCATCGAGCGCACCCGCGCGGCGAGCGCGGCGTGGTCGACCGGCTTGGTCAGATACTCGTCCGCCCCGGCCTCGAGCCCCGCCACGATGTCCTTCGCGTCGGTCATCGCGGTCACGAGGATGATCGGGACGAACGACGGGCGTTGCCGCGCCTTGAGCCGGCGGCAGACCTCGATCCCGTCGACCTTCGGCATCATGATGTCGAGCAGGATCAGGTCGGGTTCCGCTTCGTGCGCGACCGCGAGGGCCTGCTCGCCGTCGACGGCGGTGACGACCTCGTAGCCGTCGGCGGCCAGACGGGTGCGCATGATCCGCACGTTGGCGGCGTTGTCGTCGGCGATCAGGACGCGCGGCGGAGTCCTCACCAAGCCTCCTAGCGCGTGACGACGATCTTCTTCGAGCTCTCCCAGCCCGCCGAATGGGTGGGCTCGGCGACCGCGCGCAGGTTGCCGCCCTCGTCGAGCGCGATCGTGAAGACGACCTTGGGGTACGAGAAGACCGGGTGCAGGTAGACCCGCGCGATCTCGGCGCTGTCCTTGTAGAGCGCGATGTAGCGCACGAAGTGCTCGGCCAGCGACGGATGCACGCCGCCGGCGCCGATCGTCACGGTGACGTCGAACCACTGCCCCCGCTTGACCGTGTCGGGCGCCTCGATCTTGGGCGTGTGCTTCTCGTCGTACGAGCGGCGGACCTCGCGGTATTCCGGCGTGAATTGCTCGGCCTGACCCTGCGCGGCCGCGCCCGGCGCGTCCGCGGCGAGCGCCAGACCCGCGACGGCGATGACGGCCAACATGCTTCGATGGTCCATGACGTCTTCTCCTCTCGACGCGATGCCCGCCGCCGCTCAGTTCTCCGGAAGGAACCGGTTGATCAGCGCCATGAGATCGCGCGGGCTGTACGGCTTGGCCAGGTACGCCGAGGCGCCCGCATCCATCGCGCGGCGATCGTCGCCGCTCAGCGCGAACGACGTCACCACCACGAGCGGGATGTTCGCCGTGCGCGGGTCGGCCCGCAGCAGACGGGTCGCGTCGAGCCCCGACAGCTTGGGCAGCTGCACGTCCATCAGGATGAGGTCCGGGAGCTCGCGCTGGGCCACCTTGAGCCCCTCCTCGCCGTCGACGGCCTCCAGCAAGCGGAGGGACGTCCGGCTCAAGAGCTGCCTCACGATCTTGCGATTGTACTCGTTGTCCTCGATGTGGAGCACGGTGCGGTCTTTCATGCGACCCCTCCGTCGGCGCGCAGCGGTACCGTGAAGAAGAACGTCGACCCTTTGCCCAGCTCGCTCTGCACGCCGATACGGCCGCCGTGCATCTCGACGAGCCGCTTGGTGATGCTGAGGCCGAGCCCGGTGCCGCCGTACTCCTTGGTGATCGTCGTGTCGACCTGACGGAACTCCGCGAAGATGTTCTCGACTTCCTCGGCGGGGATGCCGATCCCGGTGTCGGTCACGCGGTACGTGAGCCAGCCGTCGTCCAGCTCCACGTCGATGTCGACGCGACCCTGCCGCGTGAACTTGAGCGCGTTGCCGGCGAGATTCAAGAGACACTGCGTGAGCCGCCGGCCGTCGCCCGAGGCCGGCGGGATCTCCGGCGGCACGCTCACGTTGAACGCCAGGCCCTTTTCGAAGGCCAGCGACTTGAGCGAGGACTGCACGACGTCGACGATCTCCTGGACCGAGTACTCGCCGACCCCCAGCTCGAGGCGGCCGGCCTCGATCTTGGACAGATCCAGGACGTCGTTGATCAGCCGCAGCAGGTGGCGTCCGTTGGTCTGGATGTCGACGAGCGGCTCGCGCAGGCCGGCCGGCACCTCGCCGTAGAGCTCGTCGAGCATGATCTCGGTGAACCCGAGGATCGCGTTGAGGGGCGTCCGGAGCTCATGGCTCATGTTGGCGAGGAACTCCGACTTCGCGCGGCTGGCGAGCGCGAGCCGCTCGTTGAGGCCGCGGAGCGTCTCGGCCGCCACGCGCTGCTCCTCGTCGAGCCGGTGCAGCTCGCGGCTCATCCAGTTCATCCGCTCGGCGAGCGCACCGAACTCGTCGCGGTTGGGCACGACGATCGTGCCGCCGAACCGGCCTTCGGCCACGTCGCTCAGGAAGCCGTGCGCCTCCCGCACCGGCAGGATGAAGGACCACGAGATCACGAACCCGCCCGCGAGCGCGACGACGACCGCGGCGACGGCGAAGCCGGCCATCAGCCGGAGCGATCGGGTGCGGGCGGCCGAGATGCTCGACCGGAGGCTCGCCATGCGGGCCTCCTCGGCGGCCACCAGCGAGCCGACCAGCGCCTCGATCTTCTGATAGGTCGGCTCCAGCCGGGTGTGGAGTGCCGTCGTCGCGTCGGCCAGCCGGCGGTCGCGCAGCGCGTTCGCGATGTCGGCGACCGTGGCCATCGCGTCCTCCTGCGCGCCGCGAATGGACTGGATGAGCGCGCGCTCCTCGGGCGGGGCCGCCGTCTCGAGCCGCGCGAGCGTGTCGTTGAAGCGGTTGTTCTCGCGCAGGATGAGGCTCACCGAGCCGTCGCTCTGGGCCAGCAGCGCCATCGAGGTGAAGTGCATCTGCATCGCGAGCGCGTGCTCGATCTGCCGGGACCAGCTGACGCGCTCGTGGGCCTGGTCGAGCAAATCGGTCTGGCGCGCGGTCTCCCTGACCAGCAGCAGGCCCACGGCGGTCATCGCGATGAACAGGCCCGTGATGAGGAGGAAGCCGGCCAGCAGCTTGACGTGCACCGAGGCCCGGATGCGGGCCACGGCGCGGACGAGCGCGCCGAGCGGTGAGGCGAGCATCGCGATCACGGGCGGCGCCATTCGCTCCGCGGTCGACGCTCGGCGCATGGTCACGCGGCCGCGCGCCTAGCGGGCGGCCATCTCCAGGGTGACCGCCGTGGGCTCCTGATCGCCCACGACCACGTCCTTGGAAGTCGTGCCGAGCCGCTCCTGCCACACCTTCAAGGTGTAGCGCCCGGCCGGCAGCCCGCGAAGCTCGAAGGCGCCGGCGCCGTCGGTGAGCGCGTAGAAGGGATGGTCGGCCACCACGACCCATCCGCGCATCCACGAGTGCAGGTCACACGTGACGCGGATGATCTCGGGGTGCGAGAACGAGATCGTGATCGTGCGTCCCTTCGGCTGCGTGCGGTTGAACGGGGGATTGGCGTTCGGCGTGGCGTGCAAATTGTGCAGGAGGCGGTCGCTGTTCAGGAAATCGATCTTTCCGCCGGTCGGAACGATCACCACGCGGGGCAGGAACGTGCATTCCTTCTGGTCCACCGCGGCGGTGGAGGGCAGGGCCTCCGCGGCCGCCGCCGCCGGGGGCTTCTCGATCCAGACGACGGCGCTGCGAATCCCGCCCTGCGGGGACACGACGAGCTCCTCGGGATTCTTTTCCTTGCCGCACACGTACTGATCGATGGTCACCGCGAGCTTCTTGAGCTCGGGCGCCGTCCCCTTCAGCACGACGGTACCCTTGATGGAGCCCGCCGAGGACTCGCGGGCCGTCGTCAGCCCCGTCGCCAGCAGCAGAATGGTCGAACCAAGCAGCAGCGCTCGGAGAGGCGTCAGCACAGTTCTTGTACTATACCCCCAGAAAGGGGAACCCACGTATGGTCAGCCGGCGAGTCGTCCGCTCCTACCAGGCGCGCTACAGCATGGGAGCCAACAAGGCGTCGATGTACGACCTCGCGGACGCGATCGACGTCCACGCGCACGCGCGCGGCCAGGACGAAGAGGAGCCGATGCACGCTGCGCAGGAAGCCACGCGCGCCGGCATGAAGGCCGTCCTCTTCAAGAGCATCTCGCCCGGACGTCCGTGGGAAGTGGCGCGCCGGCTCCAGGACGACGTCGATCGCTGGGCCGAGCGTGAGCACCTGCGGCCCGTGCAATGCCTGTCGGCCTGGATCGTCGGGATCCCGTTGAAGCCCATCGACTTCGCCGAGATCAAGGCGGCCGTCGAAGGTGGAGTCCTCGGGATGTGGATGCCGCCGGTCACCTCCGCCTGGAGCATCTATCGCCTCGGCGGGCGTGGGGTGTGGTTCGACAAGACCCGCCGCTACGACGAGCCCGTGGCCCCCGCCGCGTGGGAGGACGCGCTCAAGACCGGCCTGTACGTGCTCGACGATCACGGCCGGCTGTTGCCGGCGATCCGCGACACCGTGCGGCTCTGCGCCGACCATGGAGTGGCGCTGTCGTTCGGGCATCTGTCGCCGCAAGAGATGGACGCGCTCGCCGAGGAGATCGGCGCGATCGGCTATCGCCGGGCGTTCATCGACCACCCGTTCAGCGAGGTGTTCGAGCTCGACGTGCCGAAGCTCAAGCACTGGGCCGAGGCCGGTGTACGGTTCGCGCTCACGTGGGACGAGCTCTCGCCGCTGCTCGGCGTCGACCCTCAGGACATGGTGGCGGCGATCCGCGCGGTCGGGCCGGAGCACTTCATGCTGTCGAGCGACGCGGGGATCCCGCTCCTGCCGCAGACGGTCGAAGCCTATCGGCTCCTGGCGGCGATGCTCCGCGCGTACGGCATGACCGAGACCGAGATGCGCCAGCTCATGACCGGCAGCGCCAAGGAGATGCTGACGACCTTGTCCTGACCATCAGGCGCGACGGCGGCGGCGGGCCGGCCGCGAGCTGTTGGCGCCGCCACCCAGTGCCTTCGTGCCGGAGACGGCCTCGGCGACGGTCGCGCGCACGGCGCGGCCCGTGGCGGCGCCGATGCGATC
>DATEMW010000563.1:0-3302 GCA_035275385.1 Candidatus Methylomirabilota bacterium
CAAGCGCTACAAGGACGAGGTGCTCAAGCTCTGCAACTCGTTCCAGAAGATCGACCAGCCCGGCCTCTCCGACAAGCAGATCGCCGAGCGCCTGGGGCTCGACGAGCGCACGGTGACCGAGATCCGCTGCGTCGCCGAGCGTGACTGCTACTCGCTGGACGAGTGGGAGAAGGCGATCGAGTTCAAGCGCAAGGCGACGCTGGAGTGGTCCGCGCTCGCGCTGAAGCGCCCCGACCTCAAGCCCGAGTGACCCTGTACTTCTTCGAGCGCATCAGCGACGACGACTTCATCGGGCCTGTGATCGTCGCCGCGCCCGACGAGGCGTCGGCCTGGACCGTGCTGGCCGCGCGCGAGCGGTCCGAGATCGACGCGCTCAAGTCGCTCGGCTGGCAGATCGCGCAGGACCTGGCGTCGATGCCCTCGCGCGCCGGCATCGTCTATCCGAGCCACTACCGCCGCGCCATCCTGGGCTAGCCGCGCCCTGAGCTTTTCCCACGTCGCGCTCGCGCTGCTCGTCGTCGTCATCTGGGGCGTGGCGTTCGTCGCGACGCGGATCGGGCTCGACAGCTTCTCGCCGTCCCAGCTGACCGCGCTGCGGTTCCTGATCGCGGCGGTCCCGGCGCTCGTCCTCCCGCGTCCGGCGGTCTCGTGGCCGCATCTGATCGCGATCGGCGCGACGCTCTTCGCCGGCCAGTTCCTGCTGCAGTTCTTCGCGTTCGTCAACGGCCTGCCGCCCGGCCTGGCCTCGCTGCTCGTGCAGACACAGGCGCTGTTCACGATCGTCTTCGCGGCGATCGCGCTGCGCGAGCGGCCCACCGGCCGGCAGGCCTCCGGTGTCCTCATCGCCTTCGCGGGCCTGCTGCTGATTCTCCTCACGGTCGGCCAGGACCTCACGGTCGTGGGCTTTTGCCTGGCGATAGGCTCGGCGATCAGCTGGGGCATCGGCAACGTGCTGCTGAAGCGGATCGGCGAGGCCGACATGCTCCCGCTGGTCGTCTGGCTCAGCCTGGTGCCGCCGCTGCCGTCGCTGGCGCTGGCACTCTGGCTGGACGGGCCCGCGGGGCTCGCGCGCGCCGCCGCGAGCGCTTCGTGGGCATCCATCACCGCGGCGTTCTATCTCGGGAGCGTCGCCACGATCCTGGCGTACGCGATCTGGGGTCGACTCTTGCGCCGCTATCCGGCGGCAACGGTGACGCCGTTCGCCCTGCTGGTCCCGTTCGTCGGCGGGGGGGCGTCGGCCCTCGTGTTCGGCGAGCAGTTCGGCGCGCTGCGCCTCGCCGGCATGGCGCTGGTGCTTCTCGGGATCGCGGTGATCGTGGTGCCGTGGGGTCGCGTCTCCTCACGCCGGCGCGCCCGCCCGCGCGGCGCCGCGCTGGCGGTCAGCGCCGCGAACAGCGCGGATGCGCCCGGCGTGGTCGAGCTGATCGGCCGCGTCTACCGGGAATACGACTTCGTCTACACGCCCGAGGTCGAGGTGCCCGATCTTTTTCGGTTCGATCAGCACTATGCGCCGCCGCGCGGCGCCTTCTTCGTCATCCGGGAACAGGACGTCGTCGTCGGCTCAGCCGGCGTCGAGCGGCTGCCTGACGGCAGCGCCGAGCTCCATCGCCTCTATCTCGATGCGCGCCTGCGGGGCCGCGGCACCGGTCGCGCCCTCGTCGAGGCCGTGCTCGACTGGTGCCGAGCGCAGCACATCGAACGGCTGATCCTCTGGTCCGACACGCGCTTCGATCAGGCGCATCGCCTCTACGAGCGCATGGGCTTTCAGCGGACGGGCGAGCGCGTCCTGCCGGACGACCTCAATCAGACGCGCGAGTACGGATTCGAGCGACCTGTCTAACGTGCCGTCATCGCTTGGCGAACACCTTCTGCATGGCGGCGGCGCCATGATCCATCATCGTGCGGATGTCGCCGGCAAGCTCGTCGGGCAAAAGGTCGGCCGTCCAGACAAGCCGGCTTCGCCCGTCACCGTCGGCGAACACTTGAGCCGACGCGTTGTGGTGGCTCAGCCGGCCCCCAACCGCTGACCAGACGAGCCGGCGCGCCTTGTCGTCGAGGTCGACGATCAGCTCCTTGACGACCATCCCGTTCGCGAAGGTGACGATGCGTGCGCCGGGTTCGAGCTTCGTGTCGGTGACGAAGCCGGGCACGAGGCGCGTATGCAGCGCACCGATATCGCGCACCGCCGCCCAGACGTCCTCGGCGCGAGCGTCGAGCGGGATCTCCCTGCGAATAGACGCCATGATGGCCTCCTTCTTACGAGGCCATCCTAGGCGCGAGCGGCGAGCCTCTCTTGGAGAATCTTGCGATCCCCCCTGGCCGCCCGGCGAAAGCCTCCGGGCGAGACGCCGGCAGCCCGATGAAACGTGCGAACGAAGTTGGAGAGATCACCGAAGCCGACGTCGAACGCGACGTCCGTGATCGACCGGCTCTCGTCGGCCAGCAGGCTCGCCGCACGCCGCAGCCGCGCGCGAACCAGATACTGGTGCGGCGTGACGCCCAGGACATTCGAGAAGACTCGAAGGAAGTGAAACGAGCTCAGGCCCACAGCCCCCGCCGCGCTCGCAAGATCGACCGCCTCGGCGGCATGCTCGTCCAGCCAGCAAGCCGCCTCCACCGCCCGAGCGCGATCCCGCGCGTGAGCCCGGAAATGTATTCTCGCGCGCCCCGACACGACATCGACGAAGCGCGTGACGAACGCAATCCCGATCTCGTCCACGGCCACATCGGTCCGGCCCGCAGCCGCAGCCTGAGCGAGCTCAGCCAAAACCATCAGCTCCGACAGCGGCGGCACACACCCGCGCCGCCACGCCGCGTGTCGATCCCCGACCTCCTGCATCAGCTCCGAAGTGAGATGAAACGACAAGCACTCATCACCCCCACTCCGAGCATGGTCATGAGTGCACACATACTCATCCCCGGGATACCCCACCAAAATCGACCCCGCCACGAGCTCGAAGACCCGTCCGCGGCTCCGATACCCAAACGTCCCCCGCCGCACATACGACAGCGAAAAGTCGGCATGAATCTCACTGAACGGCACGTCGCTCGCAGACGCCCCGCATCGTCGATCCACGACACGCAACGAAGAGTTGGAAAGCAGAGTCGCGGAAAGCATCACCACTGACCTAAGTTCAGTCTACCCGCTCGTTCACGCGCGTCACCACAGGAGACGGGCGGGGCCCGGCGCAGGGGTGGGGGAGGGGTTACCCGGGACCCGTTCCCTCCAAGCGCGCGGCGAATCGAGTGCGCCCGGATGGAGCCAGGCCGATGCGGGGACTACGCACGCGTGCCGCGTGGTC